>CAZJLZ010000063.1:0-6463 GCA_964546775.1 uncultured Cryomorphaceae bacterium
AGAGACTCTCCCGAACTATCGAGACTGATATTCACTTTCTTGTCCTGGATGTGCAGGTTGAGCCGGTAAGTCGGATTTTCGGTGTCGATAGAAAGTCGTTCGAGGCCCTCGTTTACAAAATGATCGGAAATGGCATCTTTACAACGATAGAGCATGAAACGGCTGTTGCGGAAAATCGGTGAATTCACGACTGCATCTATCGCAAAAGTTTCACCGGGAGCCATTAGTTCGCTCCATTCGAACCGCCGGATTTTCTTGTAAAATTCATCCGGATGTTTGGCGTGAAATTTCAGTACCGGAACAAGAAAACGCAGAGCCAATCGACTTTTCATATTCATTCGGTACAGCGTCGCCATATCGCCAATTACATTCACCGATCGAACGCCTGTGTCATCCACAAACAATCCTTCGTCCATCAACTCCCGCTTCAATAAGGGCTCTAACCCGGATAGTGTAGTGGCTACAATATCAAATGTTTTGTCCAGCAATTTAACCTCCTGATTTTTTAGCTTTATATCCTTCCTTCAACAAAATTTCCATCACTTTGTCGCGAAAATCTCCCTGAATAATTATCTCTCCGTCCTTGGTACTTCCGCCCACACCGCACTTCGATTTGAGCAATGTACCCAGCGATTTTAAATCCGCTTCGTTGCCGACAAATCCGGTGATCAGCGTAACGGTTTTTCCCTTGCGCTTTTTGCGGTCGAGCTGAACGCGTAAATCCTGATGATTTGGTGGTAAGGTTTCGGTTTCTTCCGATTCCTCGGAAAATTCAAAATCGGGATTGGTAGAATATACCATCCCCTTATTCTTATTCTTAGCCATGCTTAAAAAAACGTAATCGGTTTCGAGCGGTAAAGGTAATAGCTTCTTAGCGATAGTAGCAGGGCCAAAGGAATACATGCATGGTGCAAATTCTGAGGAAGGATGGGCCACATCACCAGCAATAGCAGTCCGATCAAAGCGGTAATCCCAAAGTAAGACTTTCGGAACCGGACGTTCTTTGCGTAAAATGGCATAAGCAATAAATGCGTTGGCAAGGCCCACAGCAGGTTGAAATTGTATTTTGTGTCGGTATGATCGGTCGCGAACCAGAGCACGAGCAAGAACACTCCGAACAATCCTGCAAGCCCGAACAGCGTGTAATCAAACCAGCCAAACGTGATGGGTGTTCGACGAAGAATCGTGAACAGCAGTACGATAACAAACAGCCCCCAATTGAGTTGGGCAGGGGTAATGAACGGACTTTCAAATTCAGGAGTTGATTCAAAAATCAATCGATTTTCTCTGACAAGCTGTTTTTCACCATCGTCGGTTTGCACCACCGCGTTGTCAAAATGCCACATCAGGTAATCCGGCAGAAACATTTCCTGGTAAGGTGTCGCAATATTGTCGGTCGGCAATCCCAGACAAAGATCAATGCCGTAGTCGCCCCAGAATTGTTTGCCCGCGTAAAGGTAGATGTCGGTCATCGTGCGAAACGACTTCTGACCCGATGAATCCGGATACTGAAACTCCACGTTGTTGTTCAGCGCTTTCTCGATGATATCGCGGATTCGGGTAGAGCAGTTATCGTAGAAAAAATGATAACGGTATTCGCGATTCTCCGGTTTGTAATTTTCCGCGAGAAGGTTGTACAGCCGTTGCCGTTCTTCGGGAGTGAGGTTGAGTGGTTGCTCTACCAGGCTGCGTTCGGTAGTGATGTACTCATCCCGAAAACCAGCGTAAGATTCCACAGAAAGCCGATACAGCAACCGTCCCTGCGCAAACCGCAAATAGAAATTGGGCTGATTGAAAGAAAAGGTTCCATAGTTGAAAACAATGTCGCCGTGTGCAGGGTCTTTTACGCGAATAGCGCTGTGTCCAAAAGTAGAATACAATTCTTCGCCCGGCCCGCAAGTGATCAGGCTGATCTCTGCGTTCTCAGACAATATGGTTTCAGGTGTCACCTGTGCTGAAAGCGGCGCAATCCACAGAAACAACAACAGAAGGAACCAGTTTTTTAAGCGCATGTCACAAGAATAGTAAAAATTATCACGTGACGTTTCGAAAATTATTCGTTCAGTAATTTCTGAAGTTGCAGACTCGACGCTGCGTTGAATGGATGATGCACAGAGTTATTGATGAGTTCTTTTTCGAGGGTAGTGAGGTGCCAGCTTAAAGAAATCGGCGACTTTTTATCATAATGCAGTTCGAAGTTCACCACATCAATGGGTTTTTCAAAATAAAAACTGGTGTATTGCAACAGTTGATCGTGCGTGTAATCCTGCACTTTCGTGAAATTTCCATACACGCTGCCCAAAGGATTGATCAGGCTTTGAACAATCGACAAGTCGGCCGATTCCTCGAGTTCGAAGTCTTTCAGTTGATCCCGAACCTGGATGATCACGATTCCGCTGGTATTGGTGCTGATCCAGTTCCGGAATGCCGCAATAAACTGCAAACTGTTGCGGAAACCAAAATTGTCTCTCAATCCTGCATCCATCAGCTGAATTTTGGGTTTGCTGGGCATACTGACACTCGGCATGATGTAAGGAAACGTGGCGTTCATCCGGAGGACAGACAGAAATTCCACGTTGTGAGATCCCTGTTCTTCAAACAATCGCATGAATTCCACATTTTCGGTAATCGGATCGTTTCGCATGAAATTATCGGGAACGTTATTGGAAAAATAGGAAGCAGGTTGCGCTGAAATGATCATTCTGCGGTTGTCGTCAGTGATGGTCGGTGCAAAAACCATCATGGGAATTTCAGCGTTGTATTCGAGTTGATGATATTCCATCAGCTTTTTGTTCATGCGATTGCCGGTATTTTGACTCAACTGACGCTCGAATGAAGTTGCGCGGTCTTTCGTGTAAATCAAACTGTCTTTTTCGAATTGTTGATACCGAATAAACAAGTCGTTGGTAGCCAGCGAGAAGAGAACCGGATTCAGAATGTCTTTGCTGATGTCTTCCAGGTGTTCCGGGTGATTGTAATAATGTTCGTTTTGCGCGGCATAGTCGATGTACAATTGGCGAAGAAATGCGGCTCCAATCATTCCTCCTGACGATCCGGTAATCAGTGCGGCCTGACTGAAAAGTGCTCCATCCATGAGGCTGTCGTTGTATTGCAAAGCACGATAAGTCCAAAGCGCTGCCCTCGATCCGCCACCGCTCGTGTTGATAATGACAAATTTTGGTTTCCTGCCTTTTGCCATTGAACTCTGCGAATTTTTAAGCCTCCAGTTGTTAAGAATGTTGATGGTATGGTTGCGATCGTTTTCATAATTGGCGCTGTCATCCCGCAACGAATCAATCACATGCGCCGAGTACCGGGCCGGAGGAACCTTGTAATTCAGACCGTATGCATGGTTGTCGATACTGGCCCATTCGAAATTCGAAGTCGAATAATTTGCAATGAAAAATACGATGATCAGAATGGTAAACGTCCAGCTTCTCAACCACGAAATAGAAATGCTCAACAACATCAGGAACATCGTGAAGCTGAGTAAAACAGTAGCCATGGCCGGAATCACAAATATTTCATTCTCACGGAAAGATCCGATGAGCAGAAATGACGCAATGACGACAACTTCAAAAAACGTGGCGTTGATGTGGTTTTGGGCAAAAACACTTCGAATCGTTTCCTTATCATAGTGACTGCTTTTTCGTGCCAGTGCAATTGAAAAAGGCGTTCGTAGATACGTCTCAACACGCCACTCTCTTTTTTGTGAACGCGTAAAATACCAGCTTTTTTTACTGCGGACAGAGGGAGGAGGTCTTACCGGTTCCGGTTTGTGTTTAAAGAAAAGTTCCTCTTCTGTTTTTCCGGTGAGCTTAAAAATGTCCTTGTTCGTTCCAAAAAAGTAAGCCATCGAGAGAAGAATAAAAATGCTTTGACCAAGCAGAAATGCGGCAATATTTTCGGCAATGGCACCGATGGACAACAACTCTTCGTTCGACTGGTAAAGAAAGCTGTAGCTGATATAAACCACATTGAAAAGCAGCGGCAACAGAAAATTGTTCGTGCAGAATTTGGCAAAAGGCCTCGAGATCGTTGCCAGGAAAGGAAATCGAAATGCGTGGAGAATGTACGTGTAGATATTGAAGGCCATGATGAAACCTCCAAGCGAAAATCCAAATATCAGAAACGCCCAGAAACCGCTGGTTCCGAGGTATTCCGGAAACAGCATCAAGTTGGGAACGCCAAACTTCACCGATACTTTTTTCATGGCAATTCCAAAAAGTATCAGCCAGAAAATCAGCAACAAATGGTTCTTTTTAAACTGAAGCCACAGCAGTTGAAACGGGAAAAAATAAATGATTCTTGCCAGTCGGTTGCGGTATGTAATACGTGCGCTCATTGATTTTTCAGTGCGCTAAATGTAAGCAATGCACCAAAGTATTTCTACGGACGCAGAGAAGAGTAGTTGTATAAATGTGAACTGAAATTTTAACCAGGAACTGATGATGATATTAACTGGATTTTTTGTCTACCGCGCAACTCCGGCCTTTACAAAAATTTCCTGCAATTCCTGCTCTATTGGAAAAGACTTCAACGGCGGAACATTCGCTCCGCCAGGATTTCCGACCGGAACTTTTCCGACAAAAGATTTCACACCTCCGAAAATCAATCGTGGAATTTGGCCGAAGATTTCCTTGCTGCTTTTAATCCGAAAACCAAACAGCAGCATTTTCCAGTGCACCAACGAATGCGCAAACGGATATCGCTGTCCGAGGATGTGCGCTCTTTCGAGGTGGTGCCACGCCTTCTGTAGATCTCCATTGACGTATTGCACCCGAAATTCTTCCAGTTCTGATTGAAAAAAGGGTTTTAACGGTGTCGGAAGAACCGTGTAAAATTTCATCTCGGATTACAGTTTGCTTTCAGCGATTCTCATGATTTCCTGCTCCATAGCGTCGGCTTCGGCTTTCATTTTGTTCGCTTTGGTCAGCATTTCTTCCGCATATGCTTTGTTATTCAATCCGAGGGTATTCACTTTCACATTTAAGTATGCGCCCAACACAGCAGTTCGGGCACACAAACCTCCAACCGCAGCATCGGTCACCGAATTCGGATTCCCTTTCTCCGCCATTTCACGCATCACTTCCATCGATTTCAGCGCAACTTCCATTACCCGGTATGGAATCTGGATCGCATATTTCGTCGCTTCCTGAATCGCTTTGCTGCGCTCTGTTTTTTCTGCTTCGGTGTCTTTTGCCATTCCAAAGGCATTCATAATGGCGTTGAAACTATTGGTGTCCTCGTCCACCAAATACATCAATTCTTCTTTGTAGCGCTGACCTTTTTCTGCCCAGTCCGAAAATTCTTTCCAGCGCTCGTCCCAACCTCGTTTGTGACTACTCAGGTTGGCGACCATCGTTCCCAAAGAAACACCCATTGCAGCAACGTATGCGGAAACGGAACCTCCACCAGGGGCAGGCGATTCTGAAGCGGTTTCATTGGCAAAATCCACGAGCGTCATGTTCACGAGCGGCCTTTTCGGTTCTTTCTTAGCCATTACATATTCGATGATTTTCTCATTCGGGTTGAACGGGGCAAGATCATCGAGCCCAAGCGATTTAACGGCAATTTTAATTTTTTCACGGTCGTCGATTCCCAGCGAACGTTCCTGTTTTCTCAAAAAATGATCGGCGGCATCGGTCATTGCCTTTAATGGAATCAGTCCTACAATCTCGCTACCGGTGACACGGATTCCGCGCTCACGCGCTTTTTCACTGGCTTCCTCAAAAGCTTCGTGTACGGATGTGATTGAGATGTTGGTCAGATTCAGCGAAAGCTGTGCGATACCGTACTCTTCGATGTACCAGCCGATTCCTTTCACGGCTTTGAGCGTTCCCGGCGCTCGTTTCGGTTCGCCGTTTTCGTCATTGATGACTTTTCCGGTCAGTGGATCTCCTTCGCGCATAATACGGCCAGCCTCACGAATATCAAAAGCTATCGCATTGGCACGTCGAGTGGAAGTAGTGTTCAGGTTGATGTTGTACGCCACGAGGAAATCGCGGGCACTGATGGCCGTCGCGCCGGTTTTTTTGACCTTGCTGTTGAATTCAGCCGGACCAAAATCAGGCTTCCATTCTGGCTTCGACAGTTTCTCGAGTCCTTCGTATTCACCCTGTCGGCAGTACGCCAGATTTTTTCGCTTCGGCTGAGTAGCTGCATTTTCGTAGAAATAGCCGGGTATTCCGAGTTCCTTTCCAACGCGTTCGCCGAGTTGGCGTGCAAGCTCGGCAGCTTCTTCCATCGAAATGCCTGAAATGGGGATCAACGGACAAACATCTGTAGCGCCAAAACGAGGGTGCTCTCCTTTGTGTTGCGACATGTCAATGACTTCGGACGCCTTTTGAATGACCCTGAAAGCCGCTTCGATAACGGCTTCCGGTTCTCCCACAAAAGTGATCACGGTTCGGTTGGTACTCGATCCAGGATCTACATCGAGCAACTGAACACCATCCACGGT
>CAZJLZ010000064.1:0-3662 GCA_964546775.1 uncultured Cryomorphaceae bacterium
GCGTGAGCCGTTGTGTTCCGCCATATCCCGGAATTACTCCCAAAGACACTTCAGGTAAACCAAGTTTTGCATTGGTGGTGGCAATTCTGATGTGGGCACTCATGGCAAGTTCAAGTCCTCCGCCCAGGGCATAACCATTCACCGCGGCAATAACCGGAATGGTCGAATTGGCCACTTTATTGAATAGTTTATCGTGACCTTCTGCACTCAGTTCTTTTCCTTCTTCTACCGAAAAATGAGCAAATTCTGCAATGTCGGCTCCGGCAACGAATGCGCTGTTTCCAGCACCGGTCAATACAATTACACGAACACCTTTTCCCTCGTGAGCTTCATCAAGAGCGGCACTCAGTTCAGAGATGGTTTTGGAATTTAACGCATTCAGCTTATCGGGTCGGTTGATGGTAATAGTAAGGATTTCGCCGGAAAGTTGAACAAGCAGATTTTGGTATTCCATGGTAAGCAAATTGAATGTTTGATAACAAAAGTAGGATTATCTTCCGTTACTCCGAACCCCCACTGGTTTCGCCTTTTGCCGGAATCTCAATATAAATCGTTGTCCCGTTACCTTCTTCTGTTTCGAACCAGATATTGCCATTTATGTTTTGAACGATGCTTTGAACCATCGCTAGCCCGAGTCCCATTCCTGTTGATTTGGTTGTGAAATTGGGCTGGAAAATCTTATCCTGCATTTCAGGTGGGATACCCTGCCCATTGTCTCTCAGTCGGATGACAAAGCTTTTATCCGAGGGTTCAATCGAAATAATTATTTCGGGAATAAGGTGTTCGTCGGCAGCCTGTAAACTGTTTTTAATCAGGTTCTGAATTGCGCGCAGCAATTGGTTGTAATCGGCGTGTACAATGGGTGAAGATGCTTGATAAGGAGTAAAAGAAACGCTGGATCCGGGGAGCTCTTTGTACAATTCAACGACGCTTGCAATCAACTTATTTAAATCCACCTCGGCCAGTTCGGTGCGCGGCATCTGGGCAAAATTCGAGAATGCATTTGCAATTTGGCTGAGGGTGTCGATTTGCTCTATCAATACATCGGCCGTGCGCTTTATCCGGCTTTCCAGATTTTCGGACCCCTCACTTACGGCTTTCTGAAGCAATTGAATGTTCAGCTTCATCGGCGTTAGCGGGTTCTTTATTTCGTGGGCCACCTGTCGTGCCATTTCCCGCCATGCACTTTCACGTTCTGATCTGGCTAGTTGTTCCGCTTTGATTTCCAACTCGGTTACTTTGAAGTTGTATTCGCTTACCAGGTTACCGATAACGTCAGTACCCTTGTACTCGATTTGCTCGTTCTGTCGTCCGAGTTCAATTCTGCTCAGCGATTGCTGAAGTTTCTGTAGCGGACGGGTTATCCGATCAGAAATAAATACCGCAGCAATTACACTCAAGGCCAAAAGCAGCACGAATATATTCACGAGCGTGACAAACAGCCGGGCAATTTCATCCTCCAGCGCATCTTGCCGTGCGAAATAAGGAAGGTTTACATAGGCAACGATATCGTTATTGAAGTTTCTGAACGGAACATAGGCTGACAAATGATTTAGCTCTCCGAGTTTCTCTTCGTGGATGTAGTCGCTTTTTTTGTTGATGACCATTTTGACATAAGCTTCGGAATTCATCCGAGGGGCAATCAAGCCGGCTTCGAAAATTTTGGGTTGCGAAGAGGCTACCAGAATACCAATTGTATCGTAAATATTGATGTCTGTGAAAAAAACGTATGACAATTTTGTGAGCCGCGATCGAAGTTGGTCAACAATGGGTTCGGTGATTTCCGTTTCATTTTTTAATTGACCTTCCAGTTCGATAATTACCGATTGGATTTTCTCACTTAGTATGCTCTGATTTTTTTCCTGAAACTGGCGTTCGGTATAAAACTTTGTCGCGATTCCGAAACTGAGCAGGGCAATCAGGATAATTCCGGCAGACAGCATTTGGATTTTTACATTGAGGTGGTTGAAAAATCCGGGCTGCAGGATCGTCGGCTGGTGAAGATAAAATGCGACCAGAAGCAGCAACCCAAAAAACACGAACAGGTATATGAATACAGTCAGTTGATCGAAAAAAGTAGGATTCTCCTTGCTGACTACTACAATTGTGCGTTCATCCACCCGCTGAATGAGGTGGTTGAATTTATTATAATTTTCGAATTCGAGGTCTTCTCGGTTGTCTTCGTAGAGCCTTGTATTGATCCTGTAATTGTAGTTGCCGTTGGCAGAAACGAGTTTTTCGTCTACATAACGCGCAAAGGAATATTGTTTCATATTGAACGACTGTTCCGACGATTGGTCGATCAACAGCTCCGGAAATCCGATTTCGTCCGGAAACAAGGTAGATTCAAGCCCGATGACGATCCATGCCTGCAGCGTAGAATCATTGTGAGGTACCGGAATTTTGGCCAGATAGCTCAGGTTATCGGGAAAGTTATACAAGTGAAACAGATACCGATTGGCCGATGACTGGAAACCATGTTCATGGATCATGTGATCAAATTCCTCCAGATCGGGAGGCCGGGACTCTGGCAAAACACCCCAATAACTTCCGTCGGGCTTATAAGCGTGAACTGTGAAATCATATTTATTCCAGTACCGGTCTATGAAAAGGTCTTCAATGCGTTGAGCCAAAATAGTATTGGAGCTTTTGGCTGGTTCGGCTAGCATTTTCAGAATGCTTTCTTCTTGTTGCAGTCGGTCTGAAACTGATGCAAATAATACCTCTGTCACCGGATCTTCATCAGATGCTAATTTCCCAGCATAAATAATTCGTTCGTTTTTTTCTTTAACTCCCGAGTATTTCAGTATGGCAAGACTCGAAAGCAAGGCAAAAAATATTAGACCCAGTAGCTGCATCCTGCTTCTGAATTTGGACTTATGATGTAGTGTCGCCAATGCAATTAATGCGATTGCCGGCAGTGGCCAGAGGATGATCTTGAAGTCGACAATTTCTGTTATATGTGCCAGGACAATATGAACAACCAGCGCAAACAGAACTGAAACTGTGACGGATTTAGTTTGTGCTGTTTTCCAGTCGATGCTGGTCAATAAAGTGATGACAAATAACGCAAATGCAAACAGTAGCAGTCCGATGGAAAGAACAGCGAGGAAAGTGTAAACCTGTAAGTTGAAAACATCGTTAAGGTTAAAATTAATTCTGCTGTTCTCAATCAGTCCGATAATCAATGGCGATATGAAGAGAGCGAAAGCGAAGCATAGGAAAAACAATAATGAAGCACTCCACCAGCGGAAGCGAAGAAGCGGGTACCTGCGCGCTTGCCGGAAAATGAAATAGCCAATGTACGTCAGAATAAAACTGTTGATCAACAGATCTCCCAGCGACGGAAATAAAAAGGATGATGCGTATAATGCAGGATCAAAAAGCGGTGTATCCGCAAATGGATTTACTCCATTCAGCGAAAGTACCCGTCCGACAAGTATTATTACAGTGAACAAAAGAGAAACCAAAAAACTTCGATGCTTCCGGCGATGCCAGGTTTCTATTCCGTAAAAGAGCAAGAGGATTCCGGATATCAGGAATAGGAAATTGAACCATAGGCTCACGGTGGTATTTCTTCCGGTCCGTTCCAGGTGGAAAACCACCTGCTCATGAATCTCCACCGGCGCAGAGGTTGGAGAAGGGGTAAGTACAATGTTGTA
>CAZJLZ010000065.1:0-2655 GCA_964546775.1 uncultured Cryomorphaceae bacterium
GTCTACAAAAGCATCGTATTCTTTTTGAAGGGTTTCAACCGAACTTTCATTCTCTGCAATCAGGTTCCACGAAGTCTGTTTGAAATTGCAATCGATGTCATACTTTTCAATGATGGTTTCGATGGCATCGAGTCCCGCTTGCCTTGATTCAGCAAGCAACTTCATGGTCTCCAGATCGAACTTATCTCCCACCTTATGGTACATTTCATCTATGGTAACGTACAGATTTCCGGTCGACATTCCAGTTGTCCCAGACCCTACGTTTTCAGATTCCAAAACGACTACGTTCACTCCATTTTTAGCAAGATAATATCCGGTGGTAAGGCCTGTTATGCCTCCTCCGATGATGGCTACATCCGCTATGATATCGCGTTCCAAGCGGGGGTAACGGATAACATCAGGAGCATTGGTTTTCCAGATAGCGATATTCTTCATGGTTTTCACATTTATTCCGAACCAACATTTGCCCAATTAAAGAAACCAGTTCTTCCACAAGGCTTGCACCAGCCCGCCATTTTGATATCGTTTGACGGGCTGATTTGCGTTCAGTGATTTGATCATCGGGGGTTTGTTGTGTTTTTCAATTTGTCGACGTGGGGGCTGTAATGTCAGGCGAAATTTCCGGTCATCTCCGGCACGCACCAACCGGTACAAAAGTTGCCGAACCTGATGGAATCCGGAAAGACGGTAGGGAGCAATGGTTTTGAGGTTTCCAACTTTAATTCCCCACGAATTTTCTGGCAATACACTAAATACATCTTCATCGGTTCGGTCGTCTCCCAAGGCCATTACAAAGTCCCACTCTTTACCTTTTAACCAGTGCTGTGCAGCTACTCCCTTATTCACTCCAATGGTTTTCACCTCGATCACCTTATTTCCGTCGAGAATTTCAAGACCATTTCGTGTACAGAAATGGACGAGTGAATTGATGAGCTGATAGACCCGAATGTCGGCAATCCAGGGATCACAGTTTCGGTAATGCCAGGCCACTCCGGAGTCTTTCTTTTCTATGAAAGAACCGGGGGTAGTGTTTGCGAATTCTTCAAATACAGTTTCAACTTCTTCCATCCACTCTACTGTAATATTTTCTGAAGCCTCCCAACCATTCTTAGTCCGCTTCCACATTCCGTGTTCAGCAAGAATTTCAACGTTGATGTCTTTAAACCAATCCTCCAAGGTTTCGTGCTGTCGACCACTGACCAGAACCACTTTAGTATTTTTTTGTACGGACAATTCCTTTAGCAACTCGAGTAAAAGTTGATCGGGAAAAGCCTGATTCGGATCCGTGGCAAAAGGCACCAGCGTTCCGTCGTAATCAAGAATGATGAGGCGATTGCTGGCTGAAGAATACTCATTAACCAGCTCATCCTGCAATCCGTTGATCACCATTTTGTTCGACTCCTCAATGTGGAGTTGGTGTGTTTCGTGGAGTTTCTCTATAAAATTATGTGCCCAATACCGAACACAATGTTTCTTGATGTGCCGCTGCATTTTTAAGATGCGCAACATCTGTTCGTCCGGCTTCATATGTACCGCCTGCAATATAGCGTCGGCTATTTCATTGATGCTGTTTGGATTTACCGAAATGGCCTCACCCAACTCGTTGGCCGACCCAGCCATCTCACTGAGAATCAAAACACCGTCTTCCGCCCGACTGGCGACATATTCCTTAGCGACGAGATTCATTCCGTCCCGCAGCGAAGTAACCAGACAGATATCGGCCAATTTATACAGCGCAGCCAGTTCTTCAAAGGGTAATCCACGGTAGTAGTAGTGCAATGGCGCCCACTCAATGGTGGCGTAACGACCGTTGATTTTCCCTACTTGCTCATCGATTTCTTCCTTGAGTTGTGCGTAGTGTTCTACATTGTCCCGGGAAGGCACCACCAACATGAGCAACGTAATTTTTCCGATTAGTTCCGGGTGTCTTTCGAGCAGCAATTCCCATGCGTGCAGACGCTGAAGAATTCCCTTGCTGTAATCCAGTCGATCTACCGACAACACAACTTTGTTGCCTTTAAAATTTGTGATCAGACCTTCTACACGTTCTATTACCGCGGGTTCCTGGCTGGCCTTATGAAACTTATCGTAGTTGATTCCCATAGGAAATGCATCCACTTTAACCGTGCGTCCCGGAAGATAAATATCTCCAAGCCGGGAATCGTAGCTCGTGATCGGAACAGTTGAGCTGATAAAATGACGCATGTATTCGTAGGTATGAAAGCCGACGAGATCTGCACCCAACACACCTTCAAGAATTTCTTTCCGCCACGGTAGGGTGCGAAACAATTCATACGAAGGAAAAGGAATGTGCAGAAAAAATCCTATTTCGGTATTTGGTAAATCGTTGCGCAACATATTTGGCAACAGCATCAAGTGATAATCCTGAACCCAAATTATATCATTGGGCCGAGCAACTTTCATCACCGCCTCGTGGAATTTTTTATTTACTTCCACATACCTTTCCCAGGTTTGCTGAGAATATTCCACATATTTGGTGAAATAATGAAACAAAGGCCATAGTGTATTGTTGCTGAATCCTTCGTAATAAAGTTCAATATCCTCTTCGGACAAATACAGTGGATGGATGTTTTCTTTCTCCAATTTATCGGTGATATTGTTCTGAATATCAGAATCGGAAGGAGTGATCCCCGG
>CAZJLZ010000066.1:0-5252 GCA_964546775.1 uncultured Cryomorphaceae bacterium
AAAGGAAGGAGATATGGTGATGTACGGACAATATTCCGGTACTGAAATCAAACTCAACGGACAGAGTTACCTCATCATGCGGGAATCAGATATTTTCGGAATCATCGAAAACTAAACAGGCGCGGAACATCCGGCCTACCCAATCAATTCAATACAAATCATCTTTAAAAAACAATAACAATGGCTAAGAACATCACATTTGACCTTGATGCCAGAGACAAACTCAAAAAAGGAGTGGACGCTTTGGCCAATGCGGTAAAAGTTACCCTCGGTCCAAAAGGAAGAAACGTAGTTATCGATAAAAAATTTGGCGCACCTACCATTACCAAAGATGGTGTAACCGTGGCACGGGAAATTGAGCTCGAAGATCCCATTGAAAACATGGGTGCTCAGATGGTGAAAGAAGTAGCTTCCAGAACTGCAGATATCGCAGGAGACGGAACTACTACGGCAACCGTTCTGGCTCAGGCCATCATCAAAGCAGGTCTTAAAAACGTAGCCGCTGGTGCCAATCCAATGGATTTGAAACGCGGTATCGATCAGGCGGTACAAACTGTTGCTGCAGAATTGAAAAAACTGTCAAGCGAAGTTGGTGACGACAATTCCAAAATTGAACAAATCGCTACCATTTCTGCCAACAACGACAAAACCATCGGAAAGCTGATTGCCGAAGCGATGGAAAAAGTGAAGAAAGAAGGTGTAATTACTGTTGAAGAAGCCAAAGGAACCGAAACTTACGTAGAGATTGTAGAAGGTATGCAATTCGACCGCGGTTATCTTTCTCCATACTTTGTAACCAACAGCGAGAAAATGATCACCGATCTGGAGAATCCTTACATCCTGATTTATGACAAGAAAATCTCTGTGATGAAAGATTTGCTGCCAATTTTAGAAAAAGCAGCTCAAACCGGTCGTCCATTGTTGATCATTTCAGAAGATGTAGAAGGTGAAGCCCTGGCTACTTTGGTTGTCAACAAAATTCGTGGATCACTCAAAATTGCTGCCGTTAAAGCGCCTGGTTTTGGCGACCGCAGAAAAGCAATGCTCGAAGACATCGCCATCCTAACCGGAGGTACACTTATTTCCGAAGAGCAAGGTCGCAAATTGGAAGATGCTACGCTCGATGATCTCGGTCAGTGCGAGAAAATTTCGATCGACAAAGACACTACCACCATAGTAAATGGAAACGGCGAAAAGAGTAACATCTTGTCTCGGGTGAATCAGATCAAAGCTCAGATCGAATCAACCACTTCTGACTACGACAAAGAAAAATTGCAGGAACGCCTGGCCAAACTGGCTGGTGGAGTTGCAGTAATGTACGTAGGTGCTGCTTCTGAAGTAGAAATGAAGGAGAAAAAAGATCGTGTGGACGATGCACTGCACGCTACCCGCGCTGCTGTTGAGGAAGGTATTATTCCAGGTGGAGGTGTTGCTTACATCCGAACCATTCCTGCACTTGACAAATTGAAAGGCGAGAACAACGATCAGCAAACCGGTATCGAGATTGTTCGACGAGCACTCGAAGAGCCATTGCGACAAATTGTTGCCAACGCTGGTGGAGAAGGATCAATCGTGATTCAAAAAGTACGCGATGGTAAAGACGATTTTGGTTACAACGCCCATACAGAGGTTTACGAAAATCTGTTGAAAGCCGGTGTAATTGATCCGACCAAAGTAGCTCGTGTAGCCATTGAAAATGCCGGTTCTATCGCCGGAATGCTGCTCACTACTGAATGTGTGATTTCAGATATTCCTGAAGAAAATCCTGCCCCGTCAATGGGTGGAGGCGGAATGCCAGGAATGATGTAATCTCATATCCAACAAAAAATACAGAAGAGCTGCCCAACCCGGGTGGCTCTTTTTGTTTGAAGGAATTCGGGATTAGTTTCGGACATTAATAATGATGCTCTTTGCCGAGCACTTTTTCGAGTGTCCATGGCCGGCGTTCTTTTACATCTTTTTGATTCGATCCGCATTCTCCGCCGGAACAGATCATACAGGAATCCGGCCGGCATGGATCGATGTGAATGAAAAATTCAACTTTGCGTCCCATTTCCTGATTTACCAACGCTTCGATGGAATCGATGATGGTGTGTCCTTGTAGCACCGTATAGTGCCACGGCAAAGTTAAGTGACAATCTACGTGTAGTTCGGATCCGAATTTAATAATGCGAAAGTTGTGAATGTCTATCCAATCTGGTTGGCGGTGTTTTTCAAGCACTTCAATGAATTTCTTCACCAGCTTTTCATCGGTCTCGTCAAGTATTCCAGCCATAGCTGATTTGGTCACGTTGTAGCCAATTCTCAATAGCATTGCTCCAAATATCATGGCCACGACGTTGTCCAGCCAGACCTCATCGGTGAGCCAAACCACAACCAAACCCACCAGCATGCCAACCGTGCTGTAGGCATCGCTGAGCAGATGCTTTCCATCGGCCTCCATGGCCATGGAATGATGCTCCCGTCCTTTTTTAATGAGGACAATGGCCAAAACAAAATTCACCAGTCCCGCGCCTGTAGTCAACAGTATCCCAATGTGAATTTCTTCCAGTTCCTGCGGTTCGATGAAGTTGTAGATTGCTTTTCCGACAATGATTAACCCAGCGGCAAAAATCAAAACTCCTTCAAATCCTGAAGAGATGAATTCCATTTTGCCATGACCGTATAAATGTTCTGCATCCTTTGGCCGCGACGCGTAATAAATGCTGAATAACGCCAGACTACCTGCGAGTACATTGATGATCGATTCCAATGCATCGGCGAGAATGGCGTTAGAACCTGTGATGATCCACGCGGCAAACTTGATAAGGAGTAATATTACACCTACTCCGACGGCTATTGCCTGAACTTTCAGACTACTGGTGGTATGTGAATGACCGTGGCTCATTAAAATGATATCGGCTGAAAGTTACAATTATCTCGTGTCCTATTTCTGCCCATCCAAAAAGTCGATTTTTTTTTTGACAACCGATTTGAAAATGTCCATTTTAAATCCCGAAACTCTACTTCTCAGCACTTAATTGTAGTTTTGATCCGTCCAAAATACCCGAGTCGGATATGCCAATCAAGAAGTGGAAACATTTGTTTTTGACTACTACCATAGCCATACTGCTTTCGACTGTTCATGCTCAGGATTTGAAGATCAATGAGTTCATGTCTTCGAATGCCACAACATTCGAGGATGAAGACGGAGCATTTGAAGATTGGATCGAAATTTATAACGATGGTACAGATACCGTTCACTTAGGGGGCTATTCGATCAGCGACAATGTTAACAATCCTCAAAAATGGATTTTTCCGGCACTTCCACTTGCACCCGGTTCGTTTTTGATTGTTTTCGCTTCCGGCAAGGATCGTACTTCCGGACCATTTCTACATACCAACTTTAAAATCAGCATAGATGGAGAGCCAATTCTGTTGAGTAATCCGGCAGGTGAAATATTGGATTATATTCCGGAAACTGTTTTAATGACGGATCTGAGCTTTGGGAGATTACCTGATGGAAGTGAGGAACTAATAACCTTTTCGGGCACAACACCGGGATCTACAAATTTATCCGGTGAAACACATCATCCATTTACAGACAGTCTGACTTTCTCTGAAGAACAAGGATTGTATACCGATCCATTTTATTTGGCAATCGACCAGGCCGATCCTGATGCGACCATCCGGTTTACGCTCAACGGCAGTATCCCTGACACTAATGATTATTTATATACCTCCCCCATTTTAATTCAAAACATTCAGAACCTACCGAATAGCTTTTCGACCATTCCCACTACTGCTCCTGTATCGCATCACACGCATCCCTGGCTATCTCCAACAGAAAACATATTTAAAGGAACCATCTTAAGGGTCCAGTCGTTTGAAAATGGCGTTGCAAAATCTCCGGTTTATACAAAAACCTATTTCGTGCATCCCGAAATTTATGAGAAGTACAACCACTTACCCATAATTTCTCTCGTTTCCGATTCGATGAATTTTTTCGGTTATGAAGAAGGAATTTACGTACCGGGAATACTCTATGACGAAACAAATAGTGAAGAATTTTGGTGGGGCCACGGAAATTTTTCAGGAAAGGGTATTGAATGGGAAAGGCCTGTACACATTTCCCTTTTTGAAGGAGATGGATCACTGGTTCTCGAACAGGATGCGGGGGTTCGGATGCACGGGAATAGCAGTTGCAAAATGCCCGTAAAACCACTGAAATTCTATGCCAGAAATGTCTATGGTAAAAAATATTTCGACTACTCTTTTTTCCCGGATAAACCTGTAGACCAGTACAAACGAATTGTTCTCCGTCAAAGCGGAAACGATTTTGCCTATAATTATTGCGGCGATGTTTTGTCAGCAAGACTGCTGGAAGATTTAAACGTGGAAAAACAGGACGACAGACCGTGCATACTTTTTATCAATGGTGAGTTTTGGGGAATTATGTATCTCAGGGATAGAATTGACAAGTACTATTTTGAATATACCTTTGGAAATGATCCCGATGAACATTCAATAGACCTTGTAAATGGTTGGTGGGTTCCGGTTTTGGGAAATGCGGACGAATTTCAAAATCTACTGATTTTACTTGATGATTTCGACTTATCCGAACCTGTGAATTACGATTATGTTGCATCTCTGATCGATATTGATAATTTCATCAACTATTATATTGTCAAGCTTTACTCAGCAGTTTATGACTGGCCCGGAAACAACACAAAGATCTGGCGTAACAATCAAACCGAATCCCGTTGGCGTTGGATATTTTATGACAATGACAATTCCTGGTGGGATCCGACTTTCAATTCAATTCATCATGCAACCACAGAAGACGGTTCCAGTTGGCCAAATCCCAAGGTAGCCACGAGGTTATTTCGAAACCTATTGAAAAACACAGAATTCAGAGACATGTTCCTTGCGAAGTTCGAGCACCACATGTTGAATACGCTTGGCGAAGAAAACGTGAATCAAACCCTGGATGAAATATTGAGTTCAATAGAGCCCGTGATGTCGGAACATATTGAACGATGGAGATACCCGGAAAACATGGAAGAATGGCAAATGGAAATTGAGTCAATCAGAACTTTTGTAAAAGAACGACCGTGCTATGTGCGAACTCACCTCATCGAGTATTTAGGATTGGACAGCAATTATGCGCCAACGGTTTGCGACACGGCCTCGGTTGAAGAAAAAGTGAGCATAGATACCGATCTCGAAGTAATATTATGGCCCAATCCTTCGGCTGGTATTCTGAATATTCA
>CAZJLZ010000067.1:0-2655 GCA_964546775.1 uncultured Cryomorphaceae bacterium
GGAAAGCGGTCAGGAAATCAACAAAATCCTGGTATTAAAAGGAGCACATGGCGAGAATACAACCAAAATTCTTCAATGGGCTCAGCGGCAACAGATTCCGCACCAAAAAGTGCCAATGGAAAAGTTGAACAAAATCACCAGAAAAAATCATCAGGGAGTAATCGCCATGTTATCCCCAATTCATTACGATAAACTGGATATAGTTGTGCCCGAATTATTTGAACAAGGTGCAAATCCTCTTGTACTTGTATTGGATCAAATTACAGATGTCAGAAATCTGGGGGCTATCTGCCGGTCAGCAGAATGCATGGGAGCACAGGTTATCGTCATCCCTGAAAAAGGTGGCGCCCTAATTAATTCTGACGCAATAAAAACTTCTGCCGGTGCTATATTCAATCTTAGAATTTGCAAGGTTCCAGACCTGACATCCGCAGTAAAATATTTAAAGAACAGTGGTTTGAACATTGTTGCCTGTTCTGAAAAAGGAAGCAAAATGCTGCATGCGGCAACATTTGCTGATCCAGCTGTAATCCTGTTGGGAGCAGAAGACACTGGCATTTCACCTGAATTGATCAAACTGGCGGACCAACAAGTAAAGATTCCCATGACTGGCCAGATACAATCACTGAATGTGGCAGTATCAGCGGGTGTGGTACTATACGAATGCATCAAACAACGCTCGGTCATTGAAAACTGAAGGAAATCTTCAGTGGTGGCTTCTGGCACTAATCCTGCTTATTGCTGCCATCCTGAGAATCTATAACCTCGACTACTCCTACTCAAACGACGAGCTATCGGCACTTTCCCGACTGACATTCAACAGTGTGCAGGAAGTTATCGTTAAAGGTGTAATGGTCGATGGTCATCCGGCTTTTGTTCAGTTATTGCTTTACTTTTGGACAAATCTATTCGGTAATACCGAGGTACCGGTTCGGTTGCCTTTTGTAATTTTTGGTATAGGATCGGTTGCGATGGTTTATTTGGTAGCCAAAGAGTGGTTTCACTCCAACACTGCGCTGATTACTGCTTCGGCAATGGCAGGATTTCAGTTTTTTATTATGTACAGCCAATTGGCCAGACCCTATAGTCCGGGTTTATTTTTTACATGGTCAGCTGTCTATTACTGGACGCTGATTCTGAAAGGCAAAGGAACCTACCTGAATGCAGTATTCGGTGGAGTTTTTATTGCACTGGCAATGTACACCCATTACTTCAGCTTTATGCAGGTAATGATCATGGGAGGGATTGGATTATTCTGGTTGAACAGGCAAAATATGGTCTACTATTCTATAATCGGAGTGGTAGCCGTCGTTCTGTGGATTCCCCATTTCACAATAACGATGGGTCATCTTGGTCTTGGTGGAGTAGGCTCCTGGCTTGGTCCACCGGAAGCTGATTTTTTGTGGAAGTTTATCCTGACTCTCTTCAACGATTCATTTATAATGCTAATTCTGTTTATGATCTTTCCGATAGCCGGAATCTGGATCCACCGAAGCCCCATGATATTTACCCGCTGGCATCTGGTGAGTTTGCTATTGTTTTTTATTCCGCTTATAGTTGGCTTTATTTATTCATTGATGGTAAATCCGGTGCTGCAATATTCTACACTGCTTTTTTCTACGCCGTGTCTTTTCATGTTTTTGTGCTCCTTTATAAAAAGGGAATTACCGTCGATCGCGATCACTTCAATAGTACTTGCTGTATTAGGTATCACAACCTTACATACGGTTGTTGTAGCAAAGTATTACCATACCGAGCATTTTGGTGTTTTTCGTGAATTGACAGAAAAGATTGTTCAGTGGGATGATGAGTATAAAGCAGAAAACATTACTAAAATTGCTCATGTCAACAGCCCGTTTTATTTGGAGCACTATTTTAACAGACTCAATCACCCCGCGGAATTCATTCTATATGACATCGAAAGCGATAGCAGCCAGGTCCTGTTGCAAAAAATCATTGAAGAAAGCACAACGCCCTATCTGGCTTTTGTTTGGTCAACACATTATGTTCCTCTCGAGATATATGAAATCATCCGAAGTGCATACCCGACTTTGGCCGATGATGAATATCATTTCAATTCAGGCGCATACTTATTTAGCAAAGATGGGAATGACGAACGCCCGATGCATTTCTCATTTGACGTGAGAGACACAAATAGATCGCAATTTCTGGAAGGTATTGATGCGGAGAAAATAAAATCCGACAGCACCGGTTGGAGATACCGCGTAAATCCGATGGATGAATATACCTGGAGCTTCAGTTCAACGGTCAAAGACTTGAAACTGACAGGTGGCGAGCTGGTAGTTATCAATACAGTAATCCGGACGATTCCTGAAGCCGAAGTAACTTTGGTGTTGGAGTATCTTTCTGAAGAAGTAAAAAATAAAAAGTGGTACGGAAATGATATGTTTCCGGTTTATAGCAATCAGTTTTCCGACGTACATGAATTGATCATGGCATTCGAGGTTCCGTCAGAACCAAAACCGGTCGATCGCTTGAAAACATACCTCTGGAAACGTAGTTCAGATTCATTATGGATAGAGCAATTCTCATTAAAAGTTTATGCTACTGTTTCAAATCAATAGTGAATGATTTGAAAAAATTATTAGCTGGGTATGTATGAACTGATGTCCAATTATAAAGATACAAATAATC
>CAZJLZ010000068.1:0-3837 GCA_964546775.1 uncultured Cryomorphaceae bacterium
TAAAATGAAACATATTCTACTTCTTCTGTTCTGCACAATATCATTTTTCAATGGTTTTAGTCAGACCTACAATCAATCCAGTGGCAATATCTGTTCTGCATACAATTATGTGCAATACATATTTACCAACACTCCCGAAACTCCTGTTCCTGCAAGTTTTTCAGTGAGCTGGCTGTATTGTGGTCCTTGGAGCGGCAGCAATTCCGGACATCTGTACATGGATATTTGGATTGGCGGAGATTGGGTGAGCATTGCAAACGTCACCAATAGCGGTAACGGATGTTCCTGGGTAACCAACAATTTCACCTTGTCTGTAGCTACCATCAACGATGCCATTAATACCAGCGGAGGCGATATTCTCATTCGCGGACGAATTACCGATAGCTGTCCCGGAGGTGTGGGATGTTCGTTCTACAGCGATCCATGTTACAACGCAACCCTTTCTTACGATTACGCGCCCACGGCAGATTTTTCGGTTGATCAGACTTCAACGTGCATCGGTGGAGAAGTCGTTTTTTACAATGAAAGTTCCGGTCCCCAGGAGTCGTTCGACTGGGATTTCGGTGCCGATGCGATTCCCGCCACAGCCATTGGTCCGGGACCACACGCCGTGAGTTGGACCTCAAGCGGAAACAAAGACATCAGCCTGACCGTTGATGGAAACCAGGAGACCAGCACAGAAATTAAAGTGGACTATGTAAATGTGGGTGCGGCTCCAGCTGCGGTCATGTTCGGAGATGCCTACGAGGTTTGGCAAAACAGAACCAATGGCAATTCCATTCAAACGAAGAAAAGCGTCATTGATGCGGAAGACAACCTCTATACCGCGGGAATACTCAGCGCTTCGGATGATGATGTGTGGGTGAAAAAAATTGCTCCGGACGGCACTACAGTTTGGGATATGACCTACGCGCACGCCGGCGACGAAAATGTAACGGATATGATATTGGACGATAACAACAATATCTATCTCTGCGGAAGTACGGACGGCGATTATCTCCTCATGAAAATCAATTCAGACGGCAGTCCGGCATGGACGGAAACCTATGATCCCAGTGGCAATACTGATGTGGCGAATGCCCTGTGCATCGACGACAATGGCGCCTTGTACGTAACCGGAGCCTCCTATGCAGCCAATGGTTCGAATGTAACGACCGCCAAATTCGACAACGACGGAAACTATGATTACAGCATCACCGAAACAGACGATGGTTTGTCAAAAGGCACAGAAATCGCCTGGCAGGATGGAAACATCTACGTCTTCGGAACAATGAACGAAAATGGCCTGAACGAAGATTGGTTGCTCGTGAAATATGAGACTGTCCTCGGGATTCAGCAATGGATCGAAACCATTAACGGAACCGGTTTTGGAAACGACGAAGGACATCAGATGATCCTTTCGGGCAACGACCTTTATTTACTCGGGAAAATGGATCAGAACGACGGATTCGGCTGGACCGTTGCCCGTTACGATTTGGATGGAAACCAGGACTGGAAAGAAGATTTCTTTTCGGGCGATACGGGTTTTGGATCGTACGACGGTATTGCCCTCGATCCATCCGGACATATTTATCTCGGCGCAACCACCAACATCGGAGGAGACGATATTGCACGAGTGCTTAAACTGGATATTAGCGACGGTAGTCAGGTATGGTTTTCGGACTTTTCGGCCATCAACGACACACATTTCCGGGGCATTCAAACGGCTTCGGACGGAAGCGTTTTTGTTTCAGGCGTGACGACCAACAACGCCGGAAACATGGATATCTGCATCGAACAAATCGATTCGAACGGAGATCAATTGTGGTGGGCAGTATATAACGGCTGTGGCAATACAGAAGACGACGCTATAGGTTTGAACATCACTTCGAACAATGAAGCCATTATATCGGGCGATAATATCCAGGCGGTTTCGATCCAATTCGGGGCGCTGATCGATCCACTGGCGAGTTTTACATTCGATCCGAATGCAGCATGTCTGGGTGAAACAGTAACTTTCAATGACGCGTCACAAGGATCCGCCCTTTCCCATGAGTGGGATTTCGGAGCAGGTGCAGAACCTTCCACGGCCATGGGGCCCGGTCCGCACCAAGTAACTTACAGCACCGCAGGAACCAAAACCGTTGAACTGGTCATTGAAAACACCCTCGGTAGCAGCGAGACCGACAGCGACATTGAGGTCTTCAGCTTGCCGGAGATCACTACTTCAGGAGACGCTGACCTTTGTGTCGGCAGTTCTACCGATATCGAAGCATTTGGTACGGGTGCCATTTCGTGGAACAACGGATTGGGAGAGGGCGCTTCTTTTTCGGTTTCTCCGGAAACCGATACCGAATACGTCGCGACCATAGTGGACGGAAACGGTTGTTCGAATTCAGATACGCTTATGGTGACGGTACTGGAGTTGCCCGATGCTGATGCTGGGGCAGATCAGGAAATTTGTCCCGGAGATACGACTACGATCGAGGCTTCCGGAGGTGTGTACTATGAATGGGAAGGACTCGGTGCAGGAGCGACCTTCGAGGTTAGCCCTGAAGAGACTACAACTTACGAAGTCACTGTTAGCGATCCAAACAGTTGCGCATCCGTTGACGAGGTTACCATCACCGTGTTACCGAATGTAGAATTGAGCATTGACGGCGTTTCTACCGAACCGTATTGTACTGAAGACGACGGGGTCTATACCCTGATGGGAATGCCTATGGGCGGAACATTCTCCGGTCCCGGAATCGATGGAGACCAGTTTTCACCATTGGATGCCGGTGTAGGAACGCACACCATCACCTACGATTATACCGATGACAATGACTGTGATTTTAGCACCGGAGTAGAAGTCAGTGTGCAGGTTTGCACAGGCATCGAAGATGCTGAAGAAGCCTTCATCGTTTACCCGAATCCTACCAATGGGTTGGTGTTCATCGGGTTCAAAGGTCAGCAATCTTTTACGAAAGCAGATATCCAGGTGACCAATGCGCTGGGTCAGTTCGTATCGCCGGAGATCACGAAAGGCCAGAACGGCTACACGTTGAATATGGAACTGCTCGGCCACGGATTGTATTTTGTGCGGATTCAAAATGAATCATTGATTCAGGTGGTGCCGGTGGTAGTGAAGTAAGTTGGATTAAGTCCATTAGATTCCCTTGCAAAGGGAATCCAGGTACTTTGCTCTTACTACTTAATCATCTTTGAAATCATCTGTTCCGATCTGGTAAGTTCAGACCCAGGCCGCGATCTGCTCTGCCGGCCTGGCTGGATTACTATTAAAATTTATGGCGACTTCGCAGATAAATTAGAAAATCGTTTTCTCAATTTGTTCGCGATGTGCGAGTATGAAGTAGATTAACGATTTCTGTATGAACAATAGAGTCTTCGACTCACAAGGGGTTAAACTTACATAAAACGATTTTGGTGAAGTGTTGAGTGCGAAAAAGTATATTTGAAACCGCCCATACGTGGAATGCAGAAGATAGGATGCCGAAATCACAATGAACCTTGAAGGAATTTGTTTTTTCATCCATGTATAGGCCAGATTCAGATTATGCAACAGCAGTTTAGAATAAAGAGGTGTCAACCAAATATCACCCATAAGCCGCCAAAGCTGTTGGTGCATCAGATAGAATTGTTGTCGGTTATTCGGTATGCGTTGATCATCGCTCTAATTGGTGGTTGTTCTTGTCCCATTCCTGTACTTTCACAAGATATTGGTCAGGGTTATAGCGAATTGGATGCGGAGAATAAAGCAGCGTATCTTTTGGATCAATGTGAGCAATTGTACCTGACAAATTTAGATACCCTCAGGCCATTGGGGCAACAAGCCCTTCAATTGCTCGAAACCAT
>CAZJLZ010000069.1:0-3557 GCA_964546775.1 uncultured Cryomorphaceae bacterium
GGCGACGTTATCAACGAACGACTGCTCATAGCAGAATCGAGCGTGCAGATGTCCGAATTTGAAGTTTCTGCAGAACGACAGGAAGCTCAGACCCAGGTTCAGATGTCGGTTCAGAAAATTACACCCCGCGAAATGGAAAGACTGCCTTCCATCGGGGGTGAACCCGATCTGGCTCAATACCTGCAAGTATTGCCGGGGGTAATTTTCACCGGAGACCAGGGAGGACAATTGTATATCCGCGGAGGTTCACCGATTCAAAATGTTGTATTGCTCGACGGAGCCACCATTTTTCAGCCCTTCCACAGCATCGGATTGTTCTCTGTTTTTGAAACAGATCTGATCAGAAATGCCGACATCTATACCGGTGGATTCGGGGCGCGATACGGAGGCCGTGTCAGTTCTGTTATGGACATCACCACACGAGACGGTAACAAGCGTCGTGTAAGTGGATTGATTGGCGCCACCACTTTCGGTGCCAAAGCATTGGTAGAAGGCCCGATTAAAAAACAAACAGACGACGGCTACGGATCATCCAGTTTCGTTTTTTCTGCGAAACATTCCTACCTCGATCAAAGTTCCAAATTCATCTACGACTATATTGATGACGAAGGTCTGCCTTTCAATTACACCGACCTTTACGGAAAGATTTCCCTCAATACCGGCAACGGTAGCAAAGTTAATTTCTTCGGTTTTTCATTCAACGACAATGTAAGCTATCAGGCGCTTTCAGACCTCAACTGGCGGGCCGTCGGTGGAGGAACGAACTTTATTCTTATTCCCGGGGGAAGTTCGACGATCATGGAAGGTAATTTCTCAATTTCAGATTATAAGATTGAACTCAGCGAAAGCGATTTAGATCCCCGAACCAGCGCAATCAACAACTTCGACCTCGGACTGCGCTTTAAGTATTTCCTCGGGGAAGATGAATTTAAGTACGGTATCAATGTTACAGGCTTTAGTTCAGATTTTACTTTTTTCAATCAGTACAATCTTAAAATCGTACAGGAATCAACCAGTACTGAAATTGCCGGATTCTTATCCTACACCGCCCGCCTGGGAAACCTGATCCTCGAACCGAGTTTCCGCCTGCACTATTACAGCTCGCTTTCTGTGGCTTCACCGGAACCACGACTTGGTATTAAATATAACGTAACAGAATTTTTCCGCCTGAAAGGGGCTGGTGGATTGTACAGCCAGAACCTGATTGCTGCAAATTCCGACCGCGATGTTGTGAATTTGTTCTACGGATATCTTGCCAGTCCTGACAATCTGCCGACCACTTTTGTACAGGAAGACGGGACTGTTAAAGATATAAACAACCCTATTCAGCGTGCAACACATGCAATTCTCGGGTTTGAATGGGATATTACCCGTCGTATCAATCTGAATGTCGAGGGCTATTACAAACACTTTCCACAGATTACGAACCTCAATCGCAATAAAATCTACGAAGATAATTCGGATATAAACACCCAAAATATCCCGGACAACCTGAAGAAAGATTTTGTAGTGGAAACCGGAAAAGCATACGGACTTGATTTTGTACTGAAATACGAAGAGAAAAATTATTATTTCTGGGCCGTATATTCCCTGGCCTACACCGACCGTTGGGATGGATTTCAAACCTACAACCCGGTATTTGACCGCAGGCACAACGTCAACCTGGTTGCTTCCTATTCGTGGGGTAAAGACAATCGCTGGTCGGCAGATCTTCGCTGGAATTTCGGTTCAGGATTTCCCTTTACTCAGACCGCAGGTTATTACGGACCTGAACCGGATTTCTCCGGTGGAATTGATGCCGATATTTCTGAAACCAATGCCAATGATGTTTCGATTATTTTCGGTGAACTCAACAAAGGTCGACTACCAGATTACCACCGCCTGGATTTCAGCCTTACCCGAAACTTCAAACTCAGCGACCGGTCGAACATTGAACTCAATTTCAGCATGACGAATCTCTACGATCGCGAAAACGTGTTTTACGTTGATCGGGTAAAATATGAAACGGTTTACCAACTTCCGTTGATGCCAAGCCTGGGTGCCAACTGGCGATTTTAGACAGTCGGCGGACATTTATTACTGAATCACAACCTATTCCGAATTCTCTTACCGGATGTTGACGGGCACACTATTTTGCTAACTTTGTATCCCGTAGTTACTATCTGATTGTAAGCTCATGTTTTCACAACCAAAGTACATCTTCGTAACGGGCGGGGTTACCTCTTCTCTTGGTAAAGGCATCATTTCGGCATCACTGGCAAAACTATTGCAGGCCAGGGGCTTCCGGGTGACCATTCAAAAACTGGATCCTTACATCAACATCGATCCGGGAACATTAAACCCCTACGAACACGGCGAGTGCTTTGTAACCGATGACGGTGCAGAAACCGACCTCGATCTCGGACACTACGAACGATTTCTCAATATTTCCACTTCGCAGGCGAACAATGTGACCACAGGCCGGATTTACCAATCTGTCATCAACAAAGAGCGACGCGGAGATTATCTTGGAAAAACCGTGCAGGTAATTCCGCACATCACCGACGAAATCAAAGAACGCATTCAGATCCTTGGCAAAACGGGAGACTATGATTTTATCATTACCGAAATTGGCGGGACCGTTGGTGATATCGAATCTTTGCCCTATGTCGAGACAGTGCGACAGTTGAAATGGGAACTCGGTAAAAGTTGTCTCGTTATTCATCTGACGTTATTGCCCTATCTGGCTGCCGCCGGAGAGCTGAAGACCAAGCCCACGCAACACTCGGTTAAAATGCTGCTCGAATTGGGTGTTCAGCCGGATATCCTGGTTTGTCGTTCGGAGCACCATATCAGCACCGAACTGAAAGAAAAAATTGCACTGTTTTGTAACGTTGCCTCGGAAGCTGTCATTGAATCAATCGACGCAGCAACGATATATGACGTGCCGATTCTTATGGCCGAAGAACGGCTGGATGAAGTGGTATTGCACAAACTGAAGTTACCTGTTGATACGGAACGTGATCTCAGTCATTGGAACCAATTTTTGCGCAAGTACAAAAATCCGAAGAGCCACATTAAAATTGGCCTTGTAGGGAAATACATCGAACTGAAAGACGCTTACAAATCGATTGTGGAATCTTTTAACCACGCCGGCGCCGAAAACGAATGCCGTGTGGAATTGAAATGGATTCACTCCGAATCCATCACCGCCGAAAATGTAGCGCAGAAACTGCACGGATTGAAAGGAATTATGGTGGCTCCCGGTTTTGGCGAGCGCGGCATTGAAGGAAAAATTGAAGCGGTTAAATACGCCCGCGAAAACAAAGTTCCGTTTCTCGGCATTTGCCTCGGAATGCAGTGCGCGGTGATCGAATACGCCCGAAACGTACTTGGTTTACCCGAGGCGCACACCACCGAAATTGCCGCGACACCCCATCCCGTCATCGACCTGATGGACGAACAAAAACACGTCGTAAACA
The DNA here is from genome assembly GCA_964546775.1 of uncultured Cryomorphaceae bacterium. Lineage (GTDB taxonomy): Bacteria > Bacteroidota > Bacteroidia > Flavobacteriales_D > SKUL01 > SKUL01. The sequence goes on from CAZJLZ010000069.1 coordinate 3,462, forward strand.
AAGGAGGCACGATGCGGCTGGGCGCATACAATTGCCGCATTAGCGAAGGCTCAAAAGCATTTGAGGCGTATGGCGATACTGACATTGTGGAACGCC
>CAZJLZ010000070.1:0-4012 GCA_964546775.1 uncultured Cryomorphaceae bacterium
CAAATACGCAGGTCGGTTTTAGACAGGTCGGGATATTGTTGAATAAGGGCAGGAAGAAATCCGGGATTGGATTCGGTGAATGACTGCATAAACTGATCCCATTGGTCGTCGAGTTTTGCATCGAAATTGATCTTTCGTATGATCGCTGTGGTATCCGCATTTCCATTGCTCATGTCATGGTCGGCCAGAATTTCCGTTTTCAGATCCTGAATCATTTGCTGTTTTTGAGCAATGTGCAGAGCCTGTGCGGCCAACTCCCGGCTTTTAAATATCAACTGGTCTTTTAGGCGGGCTTCGTTGACCAGGGCCAGTTGTTGTTCAGCCAGGTGCAGACGTCGGGCTTTCTTTCTTCTTTTGATTTCGCGGTTCACAATCAAAAAAGAAAACAGGATGACACCGATCAATCCCAATAGGAACGCGTTTTTCTGAAACCGATGAAATGCTGCAGTAGCTTCGAGTGCTTCAATGGCCTGTTCTTTTTCTTTGGCCTCGTACCTCGTTTGCAACTCGAGAATCTGGTCTGATTTCCGATCTTCGAACATCGTGTCTTTATACGCCGCGTATAATTTATAATGGTTCAATGCCTCAGCATGATTGCCCATCGCACTGTAAATGTCGCTCAGTGATTTTTCAGCGTCTTTTTTCTTCTCGATCGAAAGACTTTCAGCTGCGGTGTTTATAGAATGTGTAGACCAATGAAGTGCCTCTTCCAATTGACCAAGTGCGAGGTGGGCGATTCCCAATTCGTTAGCCACGTCGGCTTCGGCTTCTTTTGCATTGAGTTTCTGACTGAGTAAAAGACCTTTGGTTCCTTCATCAATGGCACGCTCGTGATTACCGAGTCGATTGCTGCTAATGGCTTTATTAATAGACGTAGATAGCAATCCGTATTCAATTCCTTCTGTTTCGTAAAATTGCTCCAACTCTTCAAAAATGTCATAGGCTTTTTGAAATTCACCTTCGGATTTGTACACCAGCGCCAGATTTACCTGCACCATTGCTTTCTGGTGAAGATCTTTCATCAACTCACTGAACTGGATGGCCTTTTCATAAAACGTCTTCGCTTGGGAGTAATTCCCTTGTTTTTTGTGCACAATTCCGATACCGGTATAGGCATTAATAATGTTCGCCGTATCGCGGATAGCTTCGGCCAAAGCCAGTGCCCGAAAATTGGTTTCCAGCGATTGGCTATGCTGATCGGCATCGTCCAGGAGAATTCCTTTTTTAAACAGTGCAAAAATCAGTTCTGAGGTGTCGACGATTTCGGTCCAGCGTTCGATACTTTGGTTGTGGTAGTCGAGCGATGTATTGAACTGACCCATTTTATCGTAATTCATTCCCATCGATTGCAGGATATATGCCGCTTCCCGAAGGTCATCTTCGGTAGTAGCCAGTTGCAGGGCCCGCTCGTACAATTTTATCGCGCTATCTGGTTGATGCCGATAATGCATTATCTCACCCAGCACCTGATAAGCAGTGACTTCTGCTCGATAAGCCTCCTGATTTTTTGCAATCTGTATAAGTTCTTCCGAGATTTGTTCAGCACGCCCGTGGTCCTGAACAATTTGCAATGTTTGCCACGCGGAGTCTATCCTTTTTTCTATGTATTCTTCGGAATGTTGGGCGCTTCCAATACCGCTGATGAAAAGTGCCATTGGTATGAAAAGGAGTGTTTTCATGACCGACTAAAGTTACCATTTCTTCGCAATCAGGCAAATGGAAGATCAACCGTTACCTTTTCCTCACCTTCAAATTTCAAGATCCGAAAAGATAGTCTTTAATTTTTCGGGGGTGAGGGGTTTTTCGATGATATCGTACAAGCTGTGCTCCTTGGCGCGGTCAATATCTCTGCGGTTGATGGAAGAAGTCAGCATGATAATGGCTGTTTCAATTTGGGGGAAATCCCGTTGTTCATAGGCATCTAAAAACTCAAAGCCATCCATCTCTGGCATATTGATGTCAAAAAACACAAGTAGCTTGCGCGGCGAAGTACTTTTTTCCGAAAGTTTGTCCAGAAATCGGAGCGCTGCAACGGCCCCGGCTTCCGTATGGACTTCAATCGAAGGGTGCACATCTTTGATCAATAAGTTATTGAGGAAGTTGGTCGTATCGTCATCATCCACAAGTAGGATGCTCCAATCCGCTTTGCTTGAATTCATTCGATTTTCTGTTTTTTGCGTTGCGTCAAATATGCGTATTTTCTGTTAAGTTATTCGGAGGTGCTTTTAATAAATATCTTTACTTCGGTACCTTTTCCCGGTGTGCTATTCAGTTCTACTTTTCCGCCTGCATTGGTAATGATTTGCTTCACAAGATGCAACCCAATTCCGGTTCCTTCAACTGTATCGTCTTCCCGCACATATTTCCTGAATACCTCTTTTTGGAGTTCTTTCTTTATGCCAATCCCATTGTCTTTAACAGAAATAACTGTGTAATCTTCCTCTTCAATACTCCTGATCGATATTTCCGGAATTCTGTCGGGAGACTTGTATTTGATTGAATTAAGAATAAGATTATAGAGTATACTTCTCAGCTTTCTACGGGAAAAACGAATTTGTGAGATTTGGATGTCGAGATGGATATTTGCTTTCGTACGATGAATCGGATTACGAAGGGTCAACATTACATCTTCGAGAACATTTTCAAAATTCAATAATTCGGCTTGACTGTTATTGTCATACTCCGCTTTGCGATTTTCGGTAACCTCGTTGATAAAGCTGACCATTTTTTCGACGGTAGAGTCTACAATATTCAACAGCTTCTCGAAATCCTGCTCATTGAGTTTTTCGGTTTTTTTCAATTCTGCGGCCGCCATGCTCAATACACTCAACGGGCCTTTAATGTCGTGCACGACCGTATCGAATAATATTTCATTTTCGGCGATCAATCGTTCCTGCTCTTTCAGATCGTTGATTCGCTCAGAAATATCAACAAATGTCACAATTACTCCGTCAATTCGGTTGTCCTGCTTTCTGATGTAGGGGAGAACATTCATTTGATACCAACTCAAATCTGTTGTTTGAACTTCCTTTTCCACTATTTCTCTATGCTCAATAACATGCCTGATATTTTCTACAAAAGAAGGGAACCTGAAGTTGTCGAGTACGTCAGAAATGGGTTTGCCGAGGTGATCATCACTCAAGTCGAATTGTTTCATCGCAGGAGGAGTAAACCTTCTTAATATGTATTCGGCATCGATATAAACCTGTGGAATGATAGTATTGGCGAAATAATTTTCGAATTCATCTTTGATGGTACGGATTTCCTTAAGTTCTTCTTTTTCCTTTTTTTTCATAGCCTGCTCCAGTTGGCAATAGGGTAATACTGCGTTGTTTTCTGCCTGGTGAGAATTTATGAAGCTACGGACTATTCCACAGGAATCAAAAAGACCGCTGCTAAATAATGAATGGAGTAATTGTAACAGTTGATTCTCCTGGAGACTTATCAGGAATATTTCAGGAAAGTAATGGTCCTAATTGAAAAGGATGCACTTGTGTTTCTTACCGCGCATTTTATCCATTAAAGGAGTAGTTACGATTCAAAAGTACTACGAACATAAACCTTTACTTCGGTGCCTTTGCCTGGGGTGCTTTCCAGTTCAACCTTTCCTCCGGCATTGGTGATAAGTTGCTTTACGAGATGCAAACCAATACCAGAACCTTCAATCGAATTGTTCTCGCGTATGTATTTGTTAAAAACCTTTTTTTGCAATGATTTCTTTATCCCCATACCATTGTCTGATACGGAGATTACAATGTAATCGCCTTTCCGATAGCTCTGAACCAGTATTTCGGGAGTTCTGTCAGGTGATATGTATTTGATTGAATTGTGTATGAGATTGTACAAAACGCTTCTCAGCTTTCGGCGGGTGAAATTTATCTGCGAGACCTGGATGTCCGGGTTTATTGTTGCTTGAGTACTGTGAATCTGATCACGAAGTGCCAGTTCAACGTCTTCCAGTATGTTTTCAAGACTCAGCAATTCGGGTAGAGCGGTATGGTCGTGCTCCGCT
>CAZJLZ010000071.1:0-4439 GCA_964546775.1 uncultured Cryomorphaceae bacterium
GATCAGCCTTCAGAAAGAATGGAAAGAAGTTGGTCCCGCACACCAGCGTGTAGAACAAAAATTATGGCGCCAGTTCAGGGGCACCTGTGATCATTTTTTCAAGCGTAAAAAGGAATTCTTTGCAACACTTGACGATCGACAGGCTGATAACCTGAAGCAAAAAGAAGCTTTGGTCAAGGAAATCGAAGCCTTTCAACTATCGGGTGAACAGATTAAGGACCTGGAAGCGCTGAAAGATTTTTCACAACGATTCAACGCCATCGATCACGTTCCATTCAAAGACAAAGACCGCATCCACAAAGCATACTCCGATGCGTTGGATGAAAAATACAAAGGTCTGAAAATGGATCGCCGCGACCGGGAAGCCGAGCAGTTCAAGAACCGCATCGAAACGCTGAAAGACAACGATGCGGAACACGTTGTGGAACGCGAAGCCAGGAACCTGCGCGACCGTATGGCGAAACTCAAAGCAGAAGTCATCCAGCTCGAAAACAACCTCGGATTCTTTGCCAATTCAAAAGGTGCCGATGCATTGAAGAAGGACGTTGAAACCAAAATCAACCGCGCCAAACAGGAAATCGAAGATCTGGATCGCAAACTGCGCGTGGTGAAAAAAATGGCATGAGCGGGAATACACCTTCCTCCCTTCCGCCCTTTTTGAAATTTCCGCTGATTGCAGTGGGTATTATTACGTTGGTCAAGCTCACGTACTTCAACTTCGGAGTAGATATTCAGGTGGCTTCGAACCATCAGATCTTTATCCACATGGCGCTGATTATTCTTTCGATTTTCTTTACCCTGCAGGTATTGGATCGACAGCCCGATCGCCCAGACAGTTTCATCGACGACGTGAAAGACGGTTTTAAAGCCGGTGCGGTTTACGCCGTGCTCGCAACTGTTCTGGTGGTGTTTTATTACAACTTTATCGACACGGCGTTTTTTCCGGAAATGCAGGAGCGGATTTATCAGGAACAGCTCGGTGCTGAATCGGATTTAACCGAAGCCGAAAAGCGCGAAAAAATTGAATCGTTCTTCAATGTCAGCAACTGGACACTGGCCACGATGACGGGTTATCTGGCATTGGCCATTGTCTATTCCCTGCTGATGGCTCTTTTTATGAAGGTGCTCCGAAGAGTACGTCACACCGGACGAGATCAGAATACTCCGAGCAGCGATTTACCGAATTGATCGAGATCCACGCCGTCGAAATTGCCTGAAGTCATCAACAACAAATTACTTCCTGGCCAGGAGTAGTTGCGCAACCATTTCAACACCGCGTCTGTTTCGGTGAGCACCACGATATCTTTGCGCTGAAATGCCTCGCGGACTTCTTCAATACTCAGGGATTCCAGTTTTTTGTGCGCAATCGTCTGTGGATTGAAATAAACGATTGCTGTATCGCAATGATCCATGGTTCCGGCATATTCCTGCAGAAACTCCTTATTGAGGCTGCTGAACGTGTGCAGCTCCATACAGGCCACAAGCTTGCGGTTTGGAAACTGTTTCTGAACCGCTCCGACGGTTGCTACGAGCTTGGATGGCGAATGCGCAAAATCCTTGAACACAGCTGAATTTGTGGTGGAAGCTATTTTCTCCAGGCGTTTGGACGCTCCGGTGAAATCCGCAATGGCTTCGTAAAAGTCGCCGCTTTCGATACCGAGCTCAGCACAAACCAGCCGCGCTGCATTCAGGTTCATGAGGTTGTGATCGCCAAAAATAGCAACCGGTAGGTCTTCATCCATTCCGGTGATGAGATGGGTGATTCCGTTTTCAATCCGGTGGGGATGAATTCCATACGGTTTCAGGTTGAGTCGCTTGTTCCCTTCCATCAGTGCACTCAGCGCATCATCTTCGCTGCAGTAGATTAGTGTTCCGCCGGGTTCAATCAGCTCAATAAATTGCCGGAATTGATCTACATAATTGTCATAGGTCGGAAAGACGTTGATGTGATCCCATGCGATTCCGCTCAACACGGCAATGTGCGGACGGTAGAGATGAAACTTGGGTCGGCGGTCAATCGGCGACGACAGGTACTCATCTCCCTCGAAAACTGCCACGGGAGCCGATTCGGTGAGTCGCACCATGCAATCGAAACCTTCAAGTTGCGCGCCCACCATATAGTCGGTGTCCATTTTCAGTTTGTTCATGACGTGCAGGATCATGGCGGTGATGGAAGTTTTGCCGTGACTTCCGCCGACGACCACGCGTTTTTTGTCTTTGGCCTGTTCGTAGAGAAATTCCGGGTAACTGAAAATTTTCAATCCCAGTTCTTCGGCCTTTTTCAGTTCCGGGTTGTCGGCGCGGGCGTGCATTCCAAGGATCACTGCATCCAGCTCAGGGGTGATGTTGTCCGGCTTCCAACCATCGGATTCCGGGAGTATGGAATTGTTTTTCAACCGCGTTCGGGATGGTTCAAAGATCTGGTCATCCGATCCGGTGACGAGATAACCTTTGCGGTGCAAAGCAATGGCGAGGTTGTGCATGGCGCTTCCGCCGATGGCGATGAAGTGGACTTTTTTCACGGTTGAAGTTTGTGTAAAAGTAGGCGGCCACGTGTTCCTCTTTTACAATTACAGCTATGACTTTTTCACAGGGAGATGTTTCTTAGGTTACAAAACCACTCGAAACGATTGAGGGCGGCGAATTTGATTTTCGAGCACAAGCGGGTGCATGTCAATTTGGATTGAACATGAAGCTAGATTTTTATATTCCTTCCTGGTGCTTCACTAAACCAAAAACCAGCAGGTAGTCATCGTTTTTATACACCTTGTAAAGAATAGTGTAGCCTTTAAATATCATATCACGAATTGTTGGATCTTCGAAATATACGGAAGGTTTACAGATACGGAAAATCACCAATCTTCCTCAATTCACTAATCAAATCACTTTTGAACCTTCGTGCAGCATTGGGTTTATCTCTGGCAATAAAATCTACAATTTCCTCTAATTTCTCGAGAAATGAATCCTGTAGTTCAACCTTCATGCTTTTTAATAATGCGTTCCAGTTTTTCTTCTGTTTCTTCAAGAGTGTATTTCTTCGACTCCGGAGAATTTACCCGGTCCAACTGTAATTGCAAATATGCTTTGTTCTCTTCGAACCCTAAATCTGATTCTATAATCTCCAAATCCCTCGGGTTGAATTGCGACAACAGCCACAACACTTTCTTTACAACTTTATCGCTGACTTTAATTTTGATGGTAGCCATGTATCAAAAATACTGAAAAAAAGCCCTACAGAGTATCAGCAATAGTTTGAGGGGCACCATTATCTACCCGACTCAAAATTCTTTGCCTTCCTTGCGCCTCCCTGTCCGTCCGGCAGGCGGGCATTGCGCACCTTGCAGTTAAATGTTTTCACGCAGAGCCGCAAAGAAAGGCGCAGAGACGCAAAGGGAAAAATTCATCTTTAAAAAGTTTGATGGCCGATATTATTCGGTTCATTACCTTAGCGCAATCCACCCAAAACGCATAGAAAATGACCATCTACCCCATAGAAACCGGCAACTTTAAACTCGACGGCGGCGCGATGTTCGGCGTGGTGCCCAAATCATTGTGGAGCCGCACGAACCCTGCCGATGAAAACAACATGTGTACCTGGAGCATGCGCTGTATGCTGATTGAAGATGGAAAGCGGTTGATTCTGATCGATACAGGAATTGGGGACAAACAAAGCGAGAAATTCTTCAGCCATTTCTATCTGCACGGCGATCATTCACTCGATGGTTCTTTGAATAAATTGGGCTTCTCCCGAAATGACATCACCGATGTTTTTCTGACCCACCTGCATTTTGACCACTGTGGAGGTGGGGTTGAATGGAACGAAAAAAAAGATGGACTGCGTCCGGTTTTTAAAAACGCTACCTACTGGAGCAACGCCCGGCACTGGAAATGGGCCACTAATCCAAATCCGCGAGAAAAAGCTTCGTTTCTGACTGAGAACATCATCCCCATGGAGGAAAGCGGACAATTGAAATTCATTCCAGTCAATGAGGATGATTTCCTCACCTCTACTCCGCTTGGGTTTGACGTGTTTGTGGTGAATGGTCACACCGATGCCCAGATGCTGCCGGTGATCGACTACAAAGGAAAAAAGATCGTTTTTGTGGCTGATTTATTACCGAGCGTGGGTCATATTCCGCTGCCTTACGTCATGGGCTACGATACAAGGCCGTTGATTACGCTGTCCGAAAAGGAAAAATTTCTGAAACGAGCGGCAGATGAAGAATTTGTGCTGTTCCTCGAACACGATTCCCAGAACGAATGCTGCACGCTGGAACATACTGACAAGGGAGTACGGTTGGGGGAAACGATGAGGTTTGGAAATTTATAGTGGTAAAAGAATTAATGGTTAATGGTTAGTGGTTAATGAATTAATGGTTAATGTTGGAAATCACTCCTTTACCAATAAATAAATCACTTCGCTTCCGGCAGAGATAAAT
>CAZJLZ010000072.1:0-4826 GCA_964546775.1 uncultured Cryomorphaceae bacterium
TCGGATATGATAACAGGACGTCCGGCTAAAAACGATTCAGCGATAACGTGACCAAAATTTTCTCCCAAAGAAGGCAATACGAGCACATGGTATTGTTGAATGATCTTTTCGATCTCTGTCGGATTTGCCAATCCAAGGTAATTAACGACTATGTTATCGGGCAACGTGCGCACCAACTGCAAACATCTCTGCCAATACTTTTCGTCGTATACAGTCCCATAAACATTCAATGAAATCTTTGATTCCAGTTCAGAAAGTGATTCAATCAGAAACAGTAAATTCTTTTCAGGTGAAATACGGGCTATACTTACCAGGTTCAAAATTCCTGATTCTTTGTCGACAACAACCATTTCACCAGTCGGCATTTTACTGATATTACTAGCGATATCAATGCGGTGCTTTCCTCCTATTCCCTTTACAATATCCTTTGCCTCTTTTTGATTGGTCGCATGAAAATCAACATTCTGATACAATCCGAATATCCGTGAACTGGACAAAAACAGCATCTTTTTGAACTTCTTTACACCAATGGCCGAAGGAGATAACATTCCACGGCTGGCTACAATTACGCGTTTTTGATTTTTCCCCAACTGCCTATTGGCAATCAAAGGATAAATAGAGAAAACCTTGGAATATATTCCGTTGATATATATGATGTTGCATCCCGATTTTCTAATGATCCTTTGTATGGATTTTAATGAAAGCTGGTCTTCGCTCAGGTACATTACTTCTTCGCTTTCGTTTCTTTTCACCCACTGATTTGGAAGGATATCGTACGGAAGATTCGCGCAGTAATCTTTATTTCGGGTAACAATTTGGAAATGAATTTTATCTCGCAGCGCGTTAACCATATTGGCGCATGACGTTACCGGACCTCCAGCCCGAAAGCCGGGAAGGTACCAATCGATAAAAACAAGCACTTTAAACATCTACATTGTTTTTATACAACCAATTTTCCAACACCAGCAGGTTCCAGACATGGGCCCAATTAACGGATGGTTTTTGTTGATCAAAATCGCTCCACAACTGGTGTATGCCCTTTTGATTGAAAATTGTTCTTTTGGAAAGATCAGAAAGATGATCACCCGTAAAATCACGAAGATCGCGTTTTAACCATTCTGCCCACGGAAAAGTGAATCCCATTTTGGGTCGGTTGACAACTTCGCACGGAAGCAAATCAGGAAATGAATCGATGAGCAGTTTTTTTGGCTGAAGGGGGAATTTAATTTCGTCTGGTACTCCAAGTACGAATTCTATAAGGTCATGGTCCATAAAAGGCACGCGAACTTCCAGAGCATGAGCCATACTCATTTGATCGGTATCTCTCAATAATACATTTTGCAGGTACGTGGATATCTCAGCAATGCTTACCTGGCTCAATCTCGGAAGTTGAAACCCGGGGTTACCATATCCGACTTGATCTCCCACAATGCCAAAAACACGGTTGGCGGACAGCGCTTTCAGATTGAGGATGTTTCGAATTCGATCATCAAAAAAAAGCAACCGTGATACCCAGTAAATGTATTCCAGATCGAAGTAACCAGCCTGCAAAACTGCTGCGGTTTTATCCGAATTAATGCCCGGCCGCAACCTGCGAAGCACATTACCGACAACGGCTCTCATCCAACCCGGAAAACTCAGCAACCATCGTTTATCCTGGAGGGCTATTACCCGCTTAAAAATATCATAGCCAGCAAAAAGTTCATCTCCACCCAAGCCGGACAAGGCCATCGAAATACCTGCTTGCTTGGTCACTCTGGAAACGATGTAAGTATTTGGACCGTCTCCGCTGGGATGATCCACAGCCGCTAACGCATTGGGTAGATCGTTCAGAAAATCGGCCGGATTCAATATTATTTCGTGGTGATCGGTGGCGAAACGATCGGCAATCATACGTGCATAAGGTGCTTCACTAAAGGCTTCTTCTTCAAACGATACTGAAAATGTTTTCACCGGTTTTGACTGATGTCGCGCCATAAGGGCTACAATCAGACTTGAGTCAATTCCACCGGAAAGAAAGGCACCAAAAGATACGTCGGCTACCAGTCGTCTCTTTACAGATTGTTCCAACAAATCTGCAACACGAAATTTTGTTTCTGCATACGATAAAATTTCTGCCTTTACGCTCCCTGTCATTGACCAGTATTGGTGAACTTTGAGATCAAAATCACTGATGTGCAGATAAGTCCCGGGCATCAAAATGCGCACTCCATCAATTATTGTGTCCGGTGCATGTACCGTCTGATATCGTAGGAAATCGATGATGTTTACTGCACTTGCACTGCGAGCCACTAATCCGGAGGCGAGCACTGCACGTATTTCTGAAGCAAACACAACTGAATGTCCGACTTCTGCATAGTACAGCGGTTTAATTCCCAGACGGTCCCGTATCAAAAAGAGTTCTTTCTTACGGACGTCCCAAAGGGCAATTGCAAACATTCCTTTAAATCGCTGTACCGCCTTAATCCCCCATTTCTGAAAAGCCGCCAGAACCACTTCTGTATCTCCATTCGTCAGAAAAGGATAATCGTTCAGTTGCTCCCGCAAAGCTTGATAATTGTACAACTCTCCATTAAATACCATCACCAGATTTCCGTCATCGCTGTACATGGGTTGATTGGCCGCGACGGTCAGGTCAATGATAGAAAGTCGCTGGTGACCCAGTGCTATTTCAGCGGAAATGTATTCACCCGTAGCGTCGGGACCACGGTGCTCGATAGTAGCGTTCATCCTCCGGATAAGCTCCTGTGGCTGATCCAGACGTTCTAATCCGTGGATACCGCAAATGCCACACATTAACCGAGTATGAACTGCGTATTGGACAAAACTTTACGGATGCCTTCTTCGAGGGGCAATAAATCTCTTCCCAACAATTCGGTCATTTTGGTAATATCCGGTTTCCGTCTTTGCATATCACCTTCTTTCAAAGGTGGCTCATGAACTATTTGCGAGGCAGATCCGGTAATATCCTGAACCAATCTGGCCAGTTCGTAAATGGTAATTTCGGAGTCAGAGCCAATGTTTACCACATCGTTGACAAATTTTTCCTTATAGAATGCTTCCAGACAAGCATCCACGTTATCGTCAATGTAACAAAATGTACGGCGTTGACTTCCATCGCCATAAATGGTGATATCATCATTGGTGAGAGAAGCGCGGATAAATTTAGAAATTACAAAATCGCGGCTCTGCTTGATTCCATAGGTATTGAAAAAGCGGAAAATGGTATAGCTCAATCCGAATTCAAGATGGTAGGAACGTAAAAATGCCTCTCCAAGATTTTTTACGATTGCGTACGGAAGTCTCGAATTCAAAGGTGTTGTCATTTCATTTTGAGGAATTTCCACAGGTTCGCCATATACTTCTGACGAAGAGGAATAGAACACTCGTTTAACACCCGAATTTTTGGACAACCTAAGGATGTTTCGTATTCCTTCCACATCATTTAAAACTGCGACCGGATTATTGAGCGTTCGTTGAACTCCGACCAATGCAGCATAATGAAAAACGTAATCGAACTTATAAGCATAAAATACTCCGGAAATATCCTGGAAAGAATTGACGTCACATTTGATGAAATGCATGTTATCATTCTGACTCATTGGAATTTTGCCCGGATCTCCCGTCACAAAGTTGTCCACCAGAACTACCTGATTGTTTGTGTTTGTTGCTAATTTCTCTGCCAGTTCGCTGGCGATAAATCCGGCTCCTCCGGTAACTAATATTTTGGTCATTTGTTCAAATTAGACTGCCGGATCAAAATTACATTTTATTAGGAAGAAAGTTTAAAAGGCGCTCTGTCCATAGCCGGGGACTGATTTTTTGCGCCAGTTCATTGCTTCTGCGTCCCATTTCAATCAGTTCCATAGATGTTTTGGAGGCCATACTTTTCATTGCCCCTTTTAATTCTTCAACCGATTGCGGTTTGTGCAGAAAGCCATTCTGTCCGGATATGAGAAAAACTTCTGCAGCACCTACTTCCGAACTACATATCATCGGAAAACCAGCCGCTGCAAATTCGTGAACTACCACACCCCACGGTTCTTTTCTACTGGGAAGGACAAAAATCCCACATTGATCAATGATGCTTTCCATTTCAGTCGGTTGTAAAAATCCTAAATGGCGTATTCCTTCTGATTCTACCCGCTTTTCGAAACCTTCACCGGCACCGACACACCACAATTCCCATTCGCTGCCAGTTTCCTTTCGAAATTCAATAAATGCTTCCCACAATTCATTGATACCTTTAAAATCCAGGTACCGCCCAACATACAGAAACCGCTTTGGAAAATTTTGAGATTTCTGTTGTCTGAACCTGAAATATAATTCTGAGAAATGATCGAGATCTGCACTGTACATTCCTTCCTCTATCCTGTCTTCAGCGAAGCCCAGGTGTCGTGCAAAAGTTTTTTGTGAAATACCCGGAACCCAGCAATGGGTATATGATCTTGTGATAAAATACCTTGCGAAAAAAACCCCGAGCCATTGTCGGAATGTGCCTTTCCAGGGATTATCCAAAATGAGGATTACGGGAATCAAAGCTGCAAATTGGGCTGTCAATTTTACATAAGCCTTGTCGATCCAACCGCTTACTAAAATTGCTTCAGGTTTTATACTGATCATTAACTCCTTTAAATCCGGGTAATTGTAATCTTTCCGATTATAGAAACCAATCGATGGATCAGCTTCTAGCAAAAAAGGCGCTTCTGAATTGACGGGCCAGTGGACCACGTGTATATTCAAACCTGAACGGGCTGCATAGTTGAGACAGGCCAGCGTGTATCCCGCTAACTCTGTATAGAGTATGAGCACAGTACGATTCATTC
>CAZJLZ010000073.1:0-3391 GCA_964546775.1 uncultured Cryomorphaceae bacterium
ACGTCCGGGAACCCAGAGCGAATGGTACGAATACTGGAAAAATGCCCGCATCCAATGGCACGAAACGCTCGGGTTGGGAAAAGACCATTACCGTTTTCATGACCATGTTAAACTGGCTCATTATGCAGATGCTGCTTGCGATATTGAGTTCAACTTTCCAATGGGTTTCAAGGAACTCGAAGGAATTCACTCCCGCAGTGATTTCGACCTGAAACAACACGAGGAACATTCCGGTAAAAAACTTCGCTACTTCGACCCCGAAACCAATGAGAATTACATTCCTTATGTGGTAGAAACATCTATCGGACTGGATCGGTTGTTTCTGGCGGTATTGTCTGCAGCCTATCAGGAAGAAACACTCCCGGATGGGTCTGAACGTACAGTACTTCGCATCCCGCCGGCTGTTGCCCCGGTGAAAGTGGCTGTATTGCCTTTGCTCAAAAAAGACGGTTTACCGGAAAAAGCACGCGAAGTTCTCGACAGCCTGAAATTTGAATTCAACTGCCAGTACGACGAAAAAGATGCTATCGGTCGTCGTTACAGAAGACAGGATGCTATCGGAACACCTTTTTGCGTCACAATCGATCATCAGATTCTTAAAGACAATAGCGTCACGATCCGAGAGCGCGATTCTATGGAGCAGGAAAGGGTTGCTGTCGATGCCCTCGAAGGGATTATTGAAGGTAAAGCAAGCTTTAAAGCATTGCTGATGAGTGCGGCCAAAAGTTAGGGGCATAAAAAAACCCGCCACCGATCGGCAGCAGGTTAACTATATAATTTGCAGGTATTAAGATTTGAAGTAGTCGGTCAATTGACGAAGCAAAGCCTCGGGTTCAGCTACATCCGGACACAGCCCGATTACATTGAGATCGCGACCGGAGCCGGATTTACAATCTGGCCCAAAGAAAATAATGGGAAGCGAATGGAGCTGATGGTGATTGAGTAAATAAGCACGAAGACCAATGTTGCTGGGCCAGTTGTAATTAACAATGGCTGCATGTGGAACGATTGCTGGCATGTCACCGTCAATGAGATTCTCGCTGCTCGCCTGCATCACCCGGTATCCTCGTTTCCTCAGTAACTTCGCCAGAAAAGGCTCGTTGTGGTCACCGTCGCCTACCAGTAATATTGTTTTGATCTTCCTGGAAGTATAAGCATTCTGGTTTGAACTCAGACGTGGTGCTATCGCAGTTGTATTTTTCATGGCTATAGATCTTTGGGCTTCGATTTAGGTGTATGAATGGTAAACACCCGTGAAACATTAAATCCAAAATGCACACCTCCGTCAAGCCAGTTGCCGGTGTTTTCCGTGATAAATCCTTTCTCAATCATGTGTGTACTATTCGTGAAATGCAACTGAAACACGTGTCCTCCGGTTTCGATGTCAAATCCAACGGATAATGAGTTGGTGTTTCCTTCGGGCATTTGATCGGGCAGCGAATAATAATACTCGAGGTTGATGGCAACTCTTTTGCTTAGCTTCACACGACCTCCTACACCCATCGCGAAAATATCGTGTGCGTCTTCCACGGTTGCCACCAAATTCCGGTGTACCATAGAGGGCATCAACTGAATCGTCAGACCTTCTGAAAGTTTTCGTCCGATGATGGCCTGAAAAGCATAAGCATACCTGGAAGTTGAAAAATTTACCCTTTCCGGTTGTGCCCATTTAAGGGTGTTGATGCTCATCGTTCCCAAAATCGCTACCGTAACCGGCATTGATCGGGCTCCTGAACTTTGTCGCAACAATTTGGCTTTTACAAATCCGTCGTAGGTTTTTTCGTAGGTGCTTCGACCGACGCCCACCATCAACCATTTGGTTAAACCATAATCAAGTCCAAGGCGAATACTGGCTTGATCCAGCCCGAAAATCTCGTAATACCCGGTATTTAAAAATCCGAAACGGTGAGAGATTTTCACGTCGAGTACTCCGTGATCGGTATTTTCCAGGGAGTGCGAATTAATGATCCGCGTGGTTTTGAACGAGGCGGTTGCGTATTGAGTGGTTGGTTCTTCTTCACCGAGCAAATCGAGCAGATTGTCTTCGTCTTCTTGTCCGTGCACCAGCATTTCCGGTGCACAGACAAAAAGTATTACCAACCAACCTATCAACCAAATCTGAATTTTCATTACTTAACAAGGGGTTGCAATGTGAGTTCTATAGTAACTTCAATTTCTTTGGCGATGTTTTCGCGAACGGTACCCGGAATTTTTATTCCGTAATCTTCCGGCACTACCTTGAAAACCGTGTTGGCGATCAGATTTTCGCCTTTTACTTCGATCGTCCCCGGAACTTCAACTTTTTTGGTTTCACCGTGAATGGTGAGATCACCAGCTACGGTTACGTCATATTTTCCGGGCTTTTTCATGTCTACCTTATCCATTGATACCGTGCCCTTAAAAATTGATTTGGGGTAAGTATTGGACTCCATATAATTCTCGTTGAAGTGCTCCTGCATCAGCGCTTTCTTAAACTGAAAAGACTTGTTGAGCATCGAAACTTCAATGTTTCCGTTGGTGATATCCAACACGGTTACGACCCCTTCGTTCACTGCTTTAATGTCTTCAATAGGTGTTGAAGAAAAGAAGGTAGCTTTACCGTTTCGGGTGAAATAGTTATCCTGCGCGTATGTTGCCGTTGCAAATCCTATCAGTGCGATGGCGATTATGAGATTTTTCATGGTTGTGTTTTTTAGTTGTTATTGATAATTGTGCAACGGGTCAATTCCACGTCGCCGTTAATGCCTGAACAAAAACCACGGATTACTACCTGTTCACCAGTAGTTGGTGGGTTTATGACTGGTGTTTGAAACATGGCTTTTACACCGAAAAGAGGATTCCCACTGTCCAACAGAATCATGGAATTGCTTTCAAACTCTGTAGTACTTTCCATTGCCTTACCGGTAACTTCGATCAGTTGATTACCATATTTGGCCATTGCAGCATTTTCATCCGAGTCAAAAGCAGCGTATAATTCTGAAGCTGTCATCTTAAAAGCTACTTCCTCTGAAGCCGCATCCCGATGGGGTTTGTTGTATTGCCAGTAAGCAATGCCAGCGCCAATTACCGCGAGCACGGCTACAATGAGAATGATGTGTTTTGTTTTCATAGCTTAGTCGTTTGGTGTTCCGTTCTCAATCCAGATTTGTATTGCTTCTATTTCGCAGGCGGGTAATTTGGGCATTCCCTGGGGCATTGGTGTATATCCGGGTTCATGGTTTACTGCTCCCATAAGATTTCCATTCTCTGCCTGTTCTTTTATGTTTTCAAATCCCTCCAGCGAAATGTTTCCGTTCATGAGACTGTTGTTGTGGCAACTTTGGCAATTGGTTGAAATTAATGGGCCAATATTTCCTGTAAATGTTACGGTAGTGTTGTCGCATTCAATAGC
>CAZJLZ010000074.1:0-4618 GCA_964546775.1 uncultured Cryomorphaceae bacterium
ATTCGTACAGCTGCTGTAGATGTAGGTAAGGAAGGTGCCAAAGGCAAACCGGCCCGTCCGAAAGCCAAAGGCAAGAAGCCTGAAATAGACGAAGCAGATATTCAGCGGGAGATTAAAGAAACCCTTGCACGGCTAAGTGGAGGAGGAGGAAAATCGAAGAGTTCTAAGTTCAAACGCGCCAAACGCGATATGGTCGCAAAACGCACCGAAGAGGAACTGCAGCGCCAGGAAGAAGAACAAAAAACGCTGAAAATTACCGAGTTCGTTTCCGTTTCAGAATTGGCTGTAATGACCGGAGTAACCCCTACAGACGTTATCTCGGCCTGTATGTCGCTCGGTATTTTCGTGTCGATCAACCAGCGACTCGACGCAGAAACCATTTCAATCGTAGCCGATGAATTCGGATTCGATGTTGAATTCGTCAGTGCCGACGTTCAGGAGGCAATCCTCGTTGAAGACGATGCCGAAGAAGATATGATTCCCCGCGCACCTATTGTAACGGTCATGGGTCACGTCGATCACGGTAAAACATCTCTCCTTGATTACCTGAGAAAAGCGAATGTAATTGGTGGAGAAGCTGGAGGTATTACTCAGCACATCGGCGCGTACAGTGTAATTCTCGACGATGGTCGGAAAATTACTTTCCTCGATACCCCCGGTCACGAAGCCTTTACAGCGATGCGTGCCCGTGGAGCCCAGGTTACGGATCTTGCCATTATTGTAATTGCTGCGGATGACAACGTGATGCCGCAAACGGTAGAAGCCATTAACCACGCGCAAGCTGCGGGGATTCCAATGATTTTTGCCATCAACAAAATTGACCGGCCCAACGCCAACCCGGATAAAATCCGTGAATCACTATCTGCCATGAATATTCTGGTGGAAGACTGGGGCGGAAAGTTTCAGTCGCAGGAGATTTCTGCGAAAATGGGAACCAATATCGAAGATCTGTTGGAAAAAGTTTTGCTCGAAGCAGAACTCCTCGAACTACGAGCCAATCCAAACCGTCGTGCCGTTGGTACGGTAATAGAATCTTCGCTGGATAAAGGCCGTGGATTCGTTTGTACGCTGCTCGTAGAAAAAGGAACGCTTCGTGTAGGAGATGTCATTCTTGCTGGTTGCTACAGCGGCCGTGTCAAAGCAATGTACAATGAACGTGGGGCAGCCATCAAAGAAGCTGGCCCGTCCACTCCTGTAACCATGTTGGGATTCAATGGCGCTCCGAATGCGGGCGACCAGTTCCATGGAATGGAAGACGAAAAAGAGGCCCGTCAGATCGCTACCCGACGGTTGCAATTGCAGCGTGAACAAGGCGTACGGACTCAGAAGCACGTTACGCTCGATGAAATCGGCCGACGTATTGCTCTTGGAGACTTCAAAGAGTTGAACCTGATTGTTAAGGGAGACGTGGATGGTTCGATCGAAGCATTGTCGGATTCGCTGCAAAAACTTTCTACTGAGAAGGTTCAGGTTAACATCATCCATAAAGGCGTGGGTGAGATTACCGAAAGCGATGTATTGCTTGCGTCTGCCTCCGATGGTATCATCATCGGTTTTCAGGTTCGGCCATCGGTGAGTGCCCGAAAACTCGCCGAGCGCGAAGAAATTCAGATCAAACTCTACTCAGTTATCTACGCCGCTATCGAAGAAGTCAAAGAATCGATGGAAGGTCTTTTATCTGCCAAGATTGAAGAGCAGGTGGTGGGAACAGCAGAAATTCGTGAGACGTTCAGAATTTCGAAAGTAGGAACGGTGGCCGGTTGTTTTGTAACCGATGGAAAAATTCATCGGAACAACAAGGTTCGGATCATTCGCGACGGAGTAGTAGTTTATACCGGAACGCTCGGTTCGTTGAAACGCTTCAAGGACGATGTCAAAGAAGTTGCCAAGGGTTACGAATGCGGATTGAACATCGATAAATACAACGACATTAAAGTCGATGATGTGATCGAGGCCTTTGAAGAAGTAGAAGTGAAGCAAACGCTCGATTCGTAAGCGCCTTTAATTGCTACTGTAGAATTAATCGTGTGCGACCGGTTCTATGTTGTCACGGACAATATAACATCCCGGATAGTCTTCCTGAATTTCATTTTTGAAACGCTCTGCCTGAAGCCGCGTGCGGAAATCTCCGACGCGCAATCTGAAATTCGGTTGTAGCCAGCTCACATAAGCCCTCGACTCCGGATATTTTTGCAGGAATTCGACGCGGATATTATTCACCTCTTCTTTTCGGCCAAACGATAACTGGATGCGAAATCCATCCAATGGTATGTCCGTATCGGCAATGGTTTCCATGAGAGAAGTGATTTTTTCCTCCTCGTGAATGACCAACGTTCCGGGGCGTTCGTCGTTCCAGAAATCCAATTTATTGAAAAAGCCATCGGTCGAATCGATCTGAGCCTGAGCCATCGCGCTCACCAAAAATAAAAAGAGGACAAAGGTTGGCTTTTGCATAACGGTGCAAAGATATGTTTTTAGCCAGCCGCACAATCAAAGATTGTTCCACTTACCTTTCAGTCCATTGACTCAAAAACCTTGTCCCGCGCAGCATTTATAATAAGTAGCCGTCATTATTTAGAATGGTTATAAATTAAATAACTCATGGTCGATTTAGATAGTTTTAGTCGTCGGTATATTTCTAATCTCCTAAATTTGCGTCCTAATTTTTGACCCTGTTTTAACGAAATTTAACCGTTAAATGATGCACCTATTGAACCGAATCTGTCGCTGTTTCCCTGCTCGTTTATTGCTGGTTTTAAGTCTCCTGTTTACTGCGGCAGCGAGTGCTCAACCCGATGGTGAGAAAATTTTTAAAGGATATTGTGCGTCTTGTCACCAGATAGACAAAGACATGACTGGTCCGGCATTGCTCGGATCCCTTGATCGTTGGAGCGGCAGAGAAGATTTGCTGTACGAATGGGTACGAAACCCGGCGGGGGTCAAGGAATCGGGTGACGATTATGTAAAAGACTTGCTCGCCGAGTGGGAACACAAATCCGGCTTAATGACCGGTCAACCTTTGTCTGACGAAGAAATTACAGCGGTATTCGATTATATTGAAACACCTCGCGAAGCCGCACAAGGGCCGACTACCACCACTTCTGTAGAAGATCTAGAAGGAGATAAGGATCCGGAAAGTGGACAAACCATTTTCTGGTTGTCCATGATGGGGTTGCTGCTCATGATCATTATTCTATCCATGAGCAGTGTCAGGAGAGCATTGTTGGGAACCCTTCAGGAACGGGAAGGAAAAGTAACTGCAGAACCTACATCGTATTTCCAGGAGCTAAAAGTCTGGATGGGGAAAAACAAAGTGGTGACTGCGTTGGTCGTTGTCTTTTTCCTCGTGATGGGCTCGGTCGATCTTTGGGATCGATTAATGGCGGTAGGTGTTTTTACAGGTTATACTCCCGAACAACCCATAGCCTTTAACCACACATTACATGCTGGCGAAATGGGTGTCGATTGTCAGTATTGCCATAGCGGAGCAGCAGACAGTAAACACGCTGGAATTCCGGCAGCCAGTATTTGTATGAACTGCCATGTGGGAATTTCGGAAGGAAGAACAGAAAGCGGTACAGCCGATATTCAACGTTTATATGAAGCAGTGGGTTGGGATACCGAAAATCTGAGTTATACCGGTGAACAACAACCGATTGCCTGGGTGAAAGTCCACAATCTCCCGGATCACGTATATTTCAATCACTCCCAGCACGTAACGGTGGGAGGTGTGGAATGTCAAACTTGTCACGGCCCTATCGACACAGAATTTACGGTTGCAGAACAGTTTGCTCCGCTTACAATGGGATGGTGTCTGGACTGTCACAACAGTACTGCGGTTGATATGACGAGCTCTGAATACTATGAAGAAATGCACCAACGATTCATCAACAATGAACGGGGTCAGAAGTTTTTAAAAGAATACCTCGAGGATGGTAACATTTCAGTAAGAGAAATGGGCGGCTGGGAATGTTCTAAGTGCCACTATTAAAATTAAAAGAAAGAAGACCCAATGGGAGATTCAACAAAGAAATACTGGACCGGGTTAGAAGAATTGCACAATACTCCGGAATTCAAAAAGTCAGGGAATAAAGAATTTCAGGAGGAATTACCGGTTGAAGAGTTTTTAAATGACCAACGATTGGGGTCGACGACTACAGGTCGGCGGGATTTCCTGAAGTTTCTGGGTTTTGGACTCGGAGCGGCGACGCTGGCGGCTTGTGAAGCGCCGGTGGTAAAATCCATTCCATATGTTACCAAACCGGAAGAGATTACACCTGGGATCGCCAATTATTATGCGTCGAGCTATTTTGACGGATTTGACTTTGCGAGTATTCTCGTTAAAACCCGCGAAGGTCGACCGATTTTTATCAAAGGTAACCGCCAGTACGGAGCGGCAGGTGGTCGACTCAATCCACGCATCAACGCTTCGGTACTTTCACTATATGATTCCGAAAGATTGCAAACTCCCGTTATCGACGGTGTGCAGTCCGATTGGGACCAAATGGACGCCAAAGTAATCAACGGAATTCAGGCCGCGCTCATCAACGGTCAGAAAGTGCGATTGCTTACCGGAAGCATCAACAGCCCTTCTACACGGGCCGCCATCGGAAAATTA
>CAZJLZ010000075.1:0-3321 GCA_964546775.1 uncultured Cryomorphaceae bacterium
GGAGAAATTCACATTGACGGAAAATCCATTCGTGATTACGAGTTGGATTTTGTTCGGGATGAAATAGCAGTCGTGTTACAGGATGTTTTCTTGTTTTCGGACACCATTCACAACAACATTACACTCGGCGACAAGAACATATCCCGTCAAGATGTGATTGCCGCAGCCAAAGCCGTACGTGCTCATCGTTTCATTATGGAATTGCCCGGAAACTATGACTTCGATGTAAAAGAACGTGGTGGTATGTTGTCTTCTGGTCAAAGGCAGTTGATTTCCTTTATCAGGGCCTATGTGTACAACCCGGGAATTTTGGTGCTCGACGAGGCAACGTCTTCGGTAGATACCGAAACGGAAATGCTCATCCAGGAAGCGATTGAGCGATTGACCGAAGGCAGGACGTCAATAGTTATCGCACATCGTCTTTCCACCATTCAAAAAGCCGATAAAATTATTGTACTTGGTCAGGGCCGAATTTTGGAAAGCGGCAGCCACGCAGAATTGCTTGAGCACGGAGGAGCTTATAAAAATCTCTTTGATTTGCAGTTTAAGCAATAACTTTTTCCGGTTCGGATTGATTTTTTTCTTTTTTAGCATTGTATACCCTCCCAATAAGACAACTATAATTAACTTTAATAGTCAATATTCCACCAAATCATAATTAATGTAATCATGGCTACCAAAAGAATTTTTATTGCCTTATTCATATTGCTTCCACTGATTTCTTTTTCCCACAACGAATCCCGAATTGGGTTTATCGAAAATAAGAATCAGTTCCACGAAAATGTCCTTTTTCAGGCCAATTTTAGCCAATACACGGTATTTCTGGAGCAAAACCGCTTTACTTTTTTATTACAAAGTTCTGAAGACCTGTTCGAACTTCACGATATTATCAAAGCACCTGTCGAGGAGCAAATGAATTTTTTCGTTCGTGGTCATGCATATCGCGTAAATTTTACCGGAGCTAATACAAATGTGGCAATGGAACAGGACCTGGCGCAGGATTTTACGCTCAATTATTTTATCGGTAATAATCCGGAGAATTGGGCCAACGGAGTTCGTTCTTATAAAAAAGTAAAATACCTGAACTTATACGATGGAATAGATTTACTTACTGTAGTAGACAAAGGAAATCTGAAGTATGATTTTATCGTAGCACCCGGTGCCAATCCAAATGTCATTGCACTTGATTTTGAGGGGCTTGATGATTTGAAAATAATTGACGGTGAGCTGGTAATGACTACGTCGCTGGGGGAAGTAAAAGAACTGGAGCCATTTGCTTATCAACATGCGGTCAGTGGTCTTCAGCCGGTCAATTGTCAGTATGTGCTGGATGGGAGTTCTGTTACTTTTTCGTTTCCTGATGGATATGATACCAGCAGGGAACTGGTAATTGATCCGGTAGTAATTGCGTCTACGTTATCCGGAACTCCAGGTTTTTCAAGCAACTATGGCCATGGTGCCACGTATGACCTGGCCGGCAATGTCTATTCCCATGCGATCGCTTTTGGTACCGAATATCCAGTCACCCCAGGTGCTATGCAAATGAATTTCGGAAGTGGAGGAACGGATATCGCGATCAGCAAATACAATCCGACTGGTACAGATTTAATATATGCGACTTACATTGGCGGAAGTGGAGGTGATTATCCTCATTCAACGATTACTTCTCAGTTTGAAGAATTATATGTTTATGGAACAACCAATTCGACCGATTATCCAACCACAGCCAATGCTTTCAGTACAACATTAAACGAAGACGGTGAAGGAGATCCATGGGGAGGAGTGTCTCAGGATATTGTTATCACAAAAATATCAGCCGATGGAACAGTGATGATGGGAAGTACCTATGTAGGTGGATCTGCCGTCGATGGCCTGAATTCTGCAAATGCGATAAATTATGGAGACAATTACCGGGGAGAAATAGTTCTGGATCCAATGGGATTTCCGTATCTGGTTTCTCAGACTGCTTCAGACGATTTTCCAACCACCGCCGGAGCATATGAAACTACCCACCAGGGGTTACAGGATGCTGTAGTTTTTAAAATGAATCAGAATTTGTCACAGATGCTGTGGTCAACATATCTCGGATCCTCCAGCGACGATACCGGATATGGAATCAGGATAGCAGACAACGGAGAAGTGGTGGTTTGTGGTTCTACAAAGGGAACGGACTTTCCGACCACGGCGAATGTTTATCAGGAAGATTTGGCCAACGCTGCCGGAACTTTGGATGGTTTTATAGCGCGTTTCAGTACAGACGGAACCCAATTGTTGAAAAGCACTTATGCCGGTACCAGTGGTGCGGATCAGGCGTTTTTTATGGATATCGATAACGACGAAGATATCTGGATTTACGGACAAGCTGATGCCTGGCCGGTAGTGGGCAGCGGCTATAGTACGCCAAATGGAAAACTATACGTAGCTAAATTTAATCCAGAACTGGATGAGATGTTATTGGCTTCCAGAATCGGACCGGGGACGGGCTGGTCTGCCGATGCCGTACCGGTAGCTTTTCTGGTCGACCGATGCGATCGCATCTATATTTGCGGATACAATGCTACTACGGGTTTCGAACTCACGGATGATGCATTGTATAATACCGGAAGCTTTGTGCTGTGCGCTTGGGAAGAAGATTTTTCTGAGCTAATGTTTTCATCTTATTACGGTGGAAGCCACGTGGATGGTGGAACCAGCCGTTTTGATAAAAGCGGAATTGTTTACCAGGGAGTTTGCAATGGAGGTTTTTTTCCAACCAATCCCGATGCCTGGGCGACTGATCAAACTGTAGGATGGGATATTGGCGTGTTTAAAATTGACTTCGAATTATCTGGAGTAAACGCAGCCATTACTACGAATGATGATATAAGCGGATGCGCTCCACACGATATTCAGTTCAATAATTACAGTATCGGTGATATATTTATCTGGAATTTTGGAGACGGCTCGCCAGAGAGCGATGAATTTGAACCTACGCATACTTTTACAGAGCCGGGCGAATATACTATCAGCCTCATTAGTTATGATTCATTGAGTTGTAATCTGGCAGATACTGCCTATCTCTTCATCGAGGTCGGTTCTGCAGAAGCATTCAACCCCGACTTTAGCTATGAAGTGGAATGCGAAACACAAACGGTCACTTTCAGCAATGAGACCGGGGCTCCGTTTTTGGATTATACCTGGGATATGGGTGATGGAACAGTCTATGAACAGGAAGAGGTGGTGCACACTTTCGAAGAACCGGGAGTGTATAATGTCGTCCTGACAGCTACCGATAACGCCTGTGATAACAATGAAATAGCCGAAACCGAAATAGAAATTTTC
>CAZJLZ010000076.1:0-2748 GCA_964546775.1 uncultured Cryomorphaceae bacterium
AGCGCCAGATCGATGAATGGGGTGGAACTTACGCCGGTTGGGAAGCATCAGTAACCCAATTGAGAAATTACATCCTGGAAAGATGTGAAGACGTCATGATCGAAGGGATGGAAGACTGTTATGATCTTGAATCCATCGAAGTCACGGTGATGATTGAAGGAGAAGGAGAAGTTGTTCTAAACGGTATAACAATAACTCCCGATATGCAACCCTGGACAGGAACATACTACATGGATATTCCCCTCGACTTCGAAGCCGTTGAATATGCTGATGGTACTTTCCAGTTCTGGGAATCACTGTCCGGAGATATCGGAATTGGGGATGAAACGCAATTCGAAATCACAATTACTCCCGAAGGGGATATCATCATCGTTGCTTATTTCATTCCGCTCGAAAAACATCAAATCGCTTTTGATGTAGAGCCGGCAGGGTCAGGAAATATCCAAATTAACGGTGATTTGATTTCTACCTTTCTCTATACCGATTCATTGGTTGCCGGACCGGAACACAACCTCATTGCTATACCGGAAGCAGGTTGGGGCTTCGTTGGTTGGGAGTCAACCACCCACCCGCAATCAGTTTTTACACCTGATGATGAAACGGAAGATGTTGGATATACCCTCGAACTACCCGACACAGTAATCGCTCATTTCGAAATTCTACCCGTTGATCTTACCATCCTTGTCGATGCGCCCGGTATGGGGAATGTAATTTTCAACGGCACAACACTATCAGCTTATCCTCATGTTGAATCGGTTACACCGGGAAGCATGATCAACCTCGAAGCGGTTCCTGAACCCGGATACCAGTTTGACGGATGGAGTTTCGAAAACCACATTTTCCCCGATCTTGAAAGTCTGTTTCTGGCTTTTGAAATTACCCAGGAAGACGAAGTAACTGCTCATTTTAGTGAGATTACAGAATTTCAGGTTGTGATCATGACCGAACCCGAATCTTTTGGAACCGTTGATCTTGACGAAGAGAATATCGGTTCTTTTTGGGAGGGAATATTGTCTACCGAAGAATCCTATACGTTGCGTGCAGTTCCTTCCGGACCGTTTTATGAATTTGTAGGCTGGCAATCGGTAAACGGAGCCACCTTTGCACTGAGCGCAGATATGGTAAATGTTACGCTCAATATCTTTCAGGAAGATACCATTATCGCCCAGTTTGTAGAACTACCCAATTATCCGATTACAGTTCGGGTAGAGCCCGAAGGAAGCGGTAGAGTAATGTTGGATTGGGTAACCTTACCGCATTTGCCCTGGACGGGAAATGTACTGGGAATGGATCATACCGATTTCAAAGCACTGCCACACAACGAATGGAAATTCAGTCACTGGACGGCGCAGTATCACAGTCCTTCACCAAGCCCTGAACTTGAAGAAATGTGGATGGCAATAGGAGGTACGGATGAAATTATAGCGCACTTTGTACCGCGCGAATTTCATTTTTACATGCCCAACTCATTCAGTCCGAATGAAGATGGCATCAACGATATATTCCGTCCGGTAGGAAACGAGTGGAATCCATTGGAATTCCGGATGCAGATCTTCAACCGTCAGGGCGAGAAGGTGTTTGAAACAACCGATCCTGAAAAAGGATGGGATGGATCAGAACTCGCACAAACCCATTACGCCGAAGTACAAGTGTATGTGTATAGGGTAGAAGTGAAGAATGCCATAAATGGAGAATCGGAGATAATGTCGGGACATGTCACGGTTTTGAGGTAATTTAGGGTGAAATCGCAATTATTGCGAATGTTGGTATGTGAGATCTGAACTTCAGCCTGAAAAGTAACTTTTGCAAAAGTTTGTTGAATACAACCAGTTAATACCAACTATAAATGAAAACATCCAAACGAATTTCAGTTCAGCTGATTTTGCTGGTGCCTGCAATCTTGCTATGCCTCGGAACATCAGCCCAGGTAGTGATCAATGAATTTTCCGCTACGAATTTATGTTCTCCGCACAACCCGAATCCTTTACCGGACAACTTCGGCGACTGTAACGATTGGGTGGAACTGTACAATCCAACGGCAGCACCGTATGATCTGGAAGGGTATTTCATTACGGACAGGCTAGAGAACCTAACCAAGTGGGAATTTCCTGCCGGAGCAATCATTCCGGCCAACGGTTTTCTGCGAATCTGGTTTTCCGGACGACCTGCCGTTCCCTTTAATCTTGCGAATATTCATGTCGATTTCATGCTGGGCCAGTTGGACGACAATGAGATCATTGCTCTCGTAGAACCGGATGGAAGTACCATTGTAGATAACCATTTGATGGAGGAGCCAAGCCAGTTAGGCCATACGCGAGGCCGACATCCGGATGGTACTGATAACTGGGTAATTTTCACGACACCCACACCCGGTGCATCCAACAACGGCTCAACTTCTTATTTGGATTATGCCCCAAAACCCATTTTCAGCGAGCCTGCAGGATATCATGGAGGTGCAATCAATGTCGATATCTCTCTGCCGGTTCCGAACCCGGATTTTACCATCCGTTATACGCTTGATGGTTCATTTCCAACGAACGCTTCACCCATTTATGTCGGCCCTATCAATTTGAATATCACAACTGTCCTAACTGCTGCAACATTCAGCGCGGACGGCAATTATCTGCGTAGTTTTTATGAATTCAGCACATTCTTCTTTGGAGCCGATCAGCATACGCTCAAAGTTGTATCGGTGCACGGAGATGAGATTGAAGACTTGTTAGACGGTGGCGGATGGGGCATGGAACC
>CAZJLZ010000077.1:0-8484 GCA_964546775.1 uncultured Cryomorphaceae bacterium
CCAGGCTGGGTGAGGATGTACTTTGAGCAATTGCTCGAACGATCGGTAAAAGAATCGGTAAAAGCGGTTTTTCCTCATTTTTCATTGTTTGTGTATGGAGGCGTTAATTTCGAACCCTACCGACCGCTCTTCAGAAAGTTAATCGGAGCGCCCGTCGCTACTGTTGAAACCTATCCCGCTTCTGAAGGATTCATCGCCTACCAGGATCAACAAAACGAACCCGGTTTATTACTGGAACTCAATTCGGGAATATTCTTTGAATTTGTTCCGGTCGAAGAATATTTTGTGGAAAACCCAACGCGGCTATCAGTCGCTGAGGCAGAAGTTGGGATCAATTACGCACTGATTCTGAATACGAGTTCCGGATTATGGGGATACAGCATAGGCGACACCGTCAAATTGGTTTCAAAGAATCCCTGCCGCATTGTGGTAACGGGAAGACTGAAGCATTTTATTTCCGCTTTCGGAGAGCATGTAATTGGCGAAGAAGTAGAACGGGCCATCACAGAAGCAGCGCGAAAACACGGTGCTGAAGTGACCGAATTTTCTGTGGCTCCAAAAATTGAAAACCGTCAGGATTTGTCTTATCATGAGTGGTTTATCGAATTCTCAAAGAAACCATCTGATCTGCCTGACTTTGCTGCTGATCTTGATGCAATGATGCGGAAACAGAACACATACTACGACGATTTGATCAGCGGAGGAATTCTTCAGCCGTTGGTCATCAGGGAGGTGCGTAAAAACGGCTTCGAAGACTTTATGAAATCCGAAGGTAAGCTGGGAGGCCAGAATAAAATGCCGCGTTTGTCGGATAACAGGAACATTGCCGATAAACTAGAACACCTGCTGGAAAATCCAATTTCCCACCCTGAGAAATAATGGCGACTTTTGCAGGCTGTTTTGAAAATGGCTTCGGTTAAAGTGGACGACAAAAAACGACATATCGCGATTCTTGGATCTACAGGATCTATCGGAACACAAGCCCTGGAAGTACTCAGTCAGCATCCGGATAGTTTTGTGCTGGAAGTACTTACGGCCAACAGCAATGCAGATTTATTGATAGAACAAGCGCTCAAGTATCAACCAAACGCTGTTGTTATTTCGGATGAATCGCGCTATCGTGAAGTAAACGATGCCTTATTTGATGCGGGGATTAAAGTATACGCCGGAGATGAGGCATTGTCGCAGGTGGTCGAAATGGAATCCATCGATATGGTTTTGACCGCATTGGTGGGTTATGCCGGTCTGAAGCCCACACTTGCCGCCATTCGGGCCGGAAAAAACATTGCATTGGCGAACAAGGAAACTCTGGTGGTTGCTGGTGATCTCGTTACTAAAATAGCGAAGGAAAAAGGAGTTAATATTTTTCCTGTTGATTCCGAACATTCGGCTATTTTTCAGTGCCTGGTCGGAGAATTTCATAATCCAATCGAGAAAATTTACCTGACTGCATCGGGGGGCCCATTCCGTGGAAAATCGCGGGATGAACTGATGCAGGTGACCCGTGCTCAGGCGCTGAAACACCCGAACTGGGTAATGGGTGCAAAAATCACGATTGATTCAGCATCTTTAATGAACAAGGGGCTGGAAGTAATCGAAGCGAAATGGCTGTTCGGTCTCAAAAATGATCAGATCGATGTAATCGTTCATCCGCAATCCATCATTCATTCCATCGTTCAGTTTACGGATGGTTCAATGAAAGCACAAATGGGATTGCCCGACATGAAATTGCCGATACAGTATGCCCTTGGGTATCCAACGCGGTTGAAATCTGATTTTGAACGATTTGATTTCGCGAAATATGGCAGTTTTACTTTTGAACAACCCGATAAAGAAACCTTCCGGAATCTTCAACTGGCTTTTGATGCACTCGAAAAAGGAGGCAATGCAGCCTGTGTGCTGAATGCGGCCAACGAAGTAGCTGTGGAAGCATTTTTAAAGGATAAAATCGGATTTTTAAATATGTCCGATTTGATTGATCATTGCCTGAACAAAGTAGCCTTTATTGAACGCCCGGGATATGAGGACTACGTACTTACCGATCGTGAAACCCGCGAAAAGGCAAAAGCTTATTTAAACTAAATCTATATGTTGATTACTGTTGCTCAATTGTTACTGAGTTTATCAATTCTTGTGGTACTCCACGAGCTTGGCCATTTCATTCCGGCCAAAATTTTCAAAACACGCGTCGAGAAATTCTATTTGTTTTTCAATCCATACTTCTCGCTGGTTAAAAAGAAGATCGGCGAAACAACATACGGAATCGGCTGGTTGCCATTGGGGGGCTATGTGAAAATATCCGGAATGGTAGATGAGTCAATGGACAAGGAACAGATGAAACTTCCGCCTGAGCCGTGGGAATTTCGTGCAAAACCTGCATGGCAACGGCTGATTATTATGGTCGGGGGTGTTACTGTGAATCTTCTTCTGGGAATTTTGATTTATATCATGGTTTTGTTTGTCTGGGGAAAAGAGTACTTACCGCTGGAGAACATGACCTACGGTGTTCATTGCGATTCTTTGATGATCGAAAACGGATTTATCGACGGAGACAGAATTCTTCAGGTCGGCGATGAGGAACCGGAAACGCTTCAGGATGTTTCTAAGCTCATTTTGATTGAAGGCGCACGCGAAATTACTGTCGAACGCAATGGAAGTAAAGAAACAATTGTGCTGAAGCCCGAGATAGTCGCGACCATACTCGATGAAAAAATCCGCACTTTGTTTAGGGAGCGTTTTCCGTTTCAGGTTAAAAGTTTTACGCCCGGAAGCGAAGCCAAAAAATCCGGCGTTCAGAAAGGCGATTTTATTGTTGGAGTAAATGATACGGTAGTTCCATTCTTTTATGATTTTGGACGGTATATCCAACAGTTTAAGGGTGACTCTGTTCTGTTGCAAGTTCGGCGCGATGGAGTACCAGCTGAATTCGGGAATAGGAATTTGTTGACGGAAGAAACGGTTTCTATTCGTACTAAAGTCAGTGAAGAAGGACGCATTGGAGCGTACTATGAAGATCCGACAAATTTGCTGGATTATGAATTCGTGGAATACTCTTTTTTGGAATCCATTCCTGCCGGGTGGAACCACGGAATCAATACCCTTACCAGTTACGTAAAGTCGTTGAAACTCTTATTTACTCCTTCCGGCGCAAAACAGGTCGGTGGATTCGGAACCATAGGCTCTCTCTTCGGTGAAGAGTGGCACTGGCAGCGATTCTGGGAAATGACAGCATTCATTTCTATCATGCTTGCCTTTATGAACATTTTGCCAATTCCGGCGTTGGATGGCGGACACGTGATGTTTTTATTATATGAAATGGTGTCGGGAAAAAAACCCGGTGATAAATTTATGGAGTATGCGCAGATATTCGGAATGGTACTGCTACTGGGGCTGGTCATTATGGCAAACATGAATGATATCCTGAACAGTGAGTGGTTTAATAAGCTGTTTTAATTTACTGCGGTTGTGAGTATTCGATATAGAATTTTATTTTTGGCGAATTAATCATCAATGAACAACCAACCATATACGCTTGATCATTTGTTTCATCTTTCCGGCGATGACCCGGATTTCATCATAGAAATTCTGACGATGTTTTTGGAACAAGTCGAAGAGGAAATGCAACAAATTCAGAACTTAGCAGATGAAAAAAACTGGGAGCAGATAAAATATACTGCACACCGGTTAAGATCTTCGGCGGGATCTGTCGGGGCTCTTAAAATTGCGTCAGAATGTTCGGAATTAGAGCGTTATATTTTAGCTGACGATGATATAGAAAAAGGAGTACATTTATATGTTCGAAATTTTATAGAAACCAGTCGAAGTGAGGTGTCGGAAATAGAAACAGAACTGGCATCTCTTTTGAACGGAAGCAGAAAACCATCGGTTGATCGTTGAAATGTGGAACTCAATAGAATAAATGAAACATCCACAGTAGAACATGAGTATAAGTAAATTCAGCAAAAACGCATGAAAAAGCGCATTTTACTTGTCGACGATGAAGTGATTACTCTCAAGCTGACAAAGAAGTTTTTAAAAAATAACGGGTTCGATAGTGATATTGCTTCCAGCAGTACCGAAGCCATCCAACTACTTACTTCTGAGAAATTCGACCTGATTGTCATCGATATTACGATGCCTACTTTGAGCGGATTCGATCTGGTCCAGCTCATGCAGTCTTTCGACATCAATACTCCTGTTATTTTTCTTTCAAACAATGACAATGAATGGAGTATCGAGGAGTCTTATAGTCTTGGTGCCAAACGATTTGTCAGCAAAGAGCGCGAATTCAATCAACTACCTGAAATTATCCGCGAAGTTCTCGTTCAGGAAAATATCTGACATTCGTTTCGTGATTGCCCTGACTTTATTATGCTGAAACCCCGATTCCTCATAGTGGGACAAGGGTTGGTCGGTACCGTGCTCTGCCATGAACTGGAACAGCGGGGTATAAAAGCCATGGTTGTCGATAATTCCCACCACCAAAGCGCCTCGAAAGTTGCTGCAGGATTGTTCAATCCGTTTGTTTTTAAATGGATCACCAAATCGTGGAATATTGATGAATTGCTACCAGTGATGCAGCAAATCTATTGTCAGCTTGAGGAACTGTTGAATGTTTCGGTCTATCACCAGACCGGAATTCTTCGTATAATTTCAAGCCAGGTCGAAAAGGATCGGTGGAAAAAGAAAAAAACACGACCCGACTATTCCGTACATCTTGGCGTAGTTCCCGCAGAAATTAACACCGCAGAATTGGACAGGGGGTTCGGACATATATTCATTCAATCGGGTGGTTGGCTCGACATCCGGAAGCTTATTGAAAAATACAACCAACGTCTGGTCGCTGAAAAAAGATTGATTGCCGAACAATTTCATTATCCAGAACTGGAGATCGGAAATACCTGCCGATACAAAGATCTTGAATTCGATGAGGTTGTTTTTTGCGAAGGTGCCGGGGTGGATCAAAACCCTTTTTTCAATCACCTTAATTTCAGACATACGAAAGGTGAAGTTCTCGATATTACCGCAGAAGGGTTAGACACGGAAACCTGCGTCAATTACGGACAGTTTCTCGTGCCTCACGGCAATCACCATTTCAGAATCGGAACCACTTATGCATGGAATCAGCTGGATGATATTCCCACTTTCCATGCAGCCAATGCCAT
Organism: uncultured Cryomorphaceae bacterium; assembly: GCA_964546775.1. Classification (GTDB taxonomy): domain Bacteria; phylum Bacteroidota; class Bacteroidia; order Flavobacteriales_D; family SKUL01; genus SKUL01. The sequence goes on from CAZJLZ010000077.1 coordinate 5,166, forward strand.
GCTAAAAAACCATTCTGATTTTTTCGGGACCACACCCGAGGTCATCGAACACAAAGCAGGCGTTCGGCCTACTGCCACCGATCGTCGGCCTTTCGTTGGTCGACATCCGGAGCACAAAGCATTATCTATTCTGAATGCAACTGGCAGCAAAGGCGTTTTGCTTGCTCCGTGGTGCGCTAAGCAATTGGTAAATTATCTGCTCGACGATCAACCGCTTCATCCGGAGATCGATCTGAACCGCGAATTTTGATTTTTTAAGGCAAGTTATTTACACATGGCTGTTGACGCATTTGTAGAGAGGCAATGCCAACCTATAGTAAATCAATGCATTGCAGTAAGTGAAGGCAAGGACTTCCACAATGGGACTCATTCTGCCTGCTTCCACAATTCTTGGTCACTAAAGTTACTATGGCCTACTTTAGACTCCGATTAATAATAAGGTAAACTTAGTAACCATGAAGATCCTGTTTTGGGCGTTCTTTTTATTGCTTTTGATTTCGATCAATGTCGCCCGTGCGCAAATTCCGCAGAGCATAAATTATCAAGCGGTGGCCAGGGATGGCGAAACCGGTGGAGAACTTATCAATCAGCCCATAGATGTATTGTTTATTATTCTGGACAATGGACCGGCTAGCACCGAAGTTTACGAAGAAATCCATAGCACCGAAACCAATGAGTTTGGTTTGGTCAATCTTCAAATAGGCAATGGAAGCGTAATTTCCGGTTCGTTCGATGAGATTGATTGGGGTATTGGTGAAAAATGGCTCGTGGTGGAAATGGATTTGGGTGAAGGTCCGGAAGAAGTCAGCAGCTCGCGGTTTGTTTCTGTGCCTTACGCCCTGCACGCCGAAATGGCTTCAACGGTAGAGAACGCCGACGATGCCGATGCCGATCCAACCAACGAATTAATTGATTCCCTGCAACTCGACGGGAATTTTTTAAATATATACCAGGGAGACTTAAGCAACAGCATAGATCTTTCCGCATTGGTTGATGACGCTGATTCCGACCCAACCAACGAACTGATCGAAGACGGATCGTTTCAATTGCTCGATACAATGCTCGTTTTTACCGAAGGAGGAATTACGCAGCAGGTGAATCTTGCTTCACTCGCCAATTATGGACCATGGCAGGTGGGTGAAGGAATCGTTTACAATACAGATGCGAATATTGGAATTGGTAACAACGAGCCAGAACACAAGCTTCATATTGTCAATGAGGGCGATGCTCCCGAAGATTCTGTCGCACTTTTTGTATCCGGTGAAAGTGCAACCGCATTAAGCTATGGCGTTTTCTCACGAACATCCGGTGGTGCGGAAAATCGTGCGATTTACGGAGATGCACCGGGAAACACCGGAACTGATTGGGCCGGATATTTCGATCGTGGAAACGTTTTTGTTGCGAACAGCCTCACCATCGGATCAACAGCTACTGAAGCCCAGCTCAGTATTTCAAGTGAAGACGAATCCACCGCAATCATCGCTTCACAGACCGACACCAACAATCCGGCGTTCCATGTTCAGGGAAATGGAAATGTAGGCATTGGTGAAGACAACCCCCACAGTCGTCTACAGATCAACGGGTCTGTGGCAGGAAAGGTTCGTTATGTCGATGCCGGCGTGTTAAACCTGATCGATCTTAATGAGGACGATTATATTTTGATTGTAAATGTCTCAGTGGGAGCAGCAACTGTGCAGCTACCGGTGGCATCTGATTGTGAAGGCAGAATTTATTACATCAAGCGTACTTTCGATGGTCTTCCCATCCATGCTCTACTGGTTGAAGCATCCGCTGGTGAAACGATCGACGGAATCGCACTTCCTGTTAATCTTACCAGCTCCTCCAAAGAATCGTTAATGATTGTAAGCGCTGGGGACCAGGGTTGGTTTATACTTTCGGAGGAATGAAACAAATCGCCATTATAGCATTTATGATTTTTTGCCACCCAGTGGCAAGGGGACAGTCTGTGCAGGTGGATCGGCAGGTGATCGGAAGTTCCGGTGCCAATTATTCCGGTAGTTTTTATATCGACTCGAGTGTGGGCGAAAGCGCAATCGAAACCGGAGGTACTGGAAATATTACGGTTACCCAGGGGTTTGAACAACCCATGACGCGAAATCTGATCGTCGCGGCTATTCAAACAACAGCAGAAAGTTGCCGTGGGGCGGAAGATGGATCAGCACAGTTGGAAATTAGTGGATGTGCCGCACCGTACAACATTCTCTGGAGCAACGGTAGCGCCGAAATGTCGGTCGACGGTCTGGAATCCGGAAGCTATACAGTATCCATTGTCACCGAACATTGTCAAACAGAAATGTCCTTTGTAATTGAATTGGCAAGCGAGGAAAATTGCGGTTTGATCTTTTACTCCGGTATTACGCCCAACAACGATGGCGACAACGATTATTGGCACATTGAAAATATTGAATTCCCCGAATTTGCAGGAAACGAAGTGCACATTTTTAATCGCTGGGGCGATGAAATCTGGTCAGGGACAAACTATGACAACAATGATGTTCGCTGGGAAGGACAAGGCAAGAGCGATGGAAATTTGCCCGACGGCACCTATTTCTATGTGGCAGAAGTTAATGGAACAGTATACAAGGGTTATATCGAACTGACGAGATGAGGTATTGCATCACTTTTCTGTTTTGTCTGATCTCCTTCATAACCAACGGTCAGCAACGCAGCCTTAATAATTTGTATTTCTTTGATCTGATATACGCCAACGCAGCATATACAGGACACAACGAAGCCCTCAGCGCCAGTACCATTTACCGGAATCAATGGGTTGGTTTTGAGGGAGCTCCGGAAACTTTTCAGCTTGCTGTGCACAGCCCGTTGAAAAACGAAAACATGGGAGTTGGATTTCAGGCAGCGCACGATCGTATCGGGGCGCATGCAACCACCTCTCTATCCCTGCTCTATGCGTATCGGCTTCGCGTCTCAGACGATAGTCGGTTGAGTTTTGGATTGCGTGCAACGGCGGAAAATCACCAGTTCAACCGCGATAAAATCGACTACCGGGATGAGCTGGATGTGATTGCCGGCCAAAGCTCCGGATCCGTGTGGGCGCCGGCGTTTGACTTCGGTGTAATGATTAGCGGCGAACGCTACTTTGCAGGAATCGAACTCAATAATCTCAGCCAATCTAAAATCCGCGATATTGAATTTTCTGAAGCCCGCCAATATCTGCATGGTCGGTTGATCGGTGGATACTTATTCCATATTTCTGACAAATTCTCGCTCAAACCCAACGTACTTGTGCGCTATGCCTCCAACGCTCCGTTGCAGTTCGACTTAAACCTGAACGCGCTGA
>CAZJLZ010000078.1:0-3920 GCA_964546775.1 uncultured Cryomorphaceae bacterium
AGTGTTGATTACAGTCCTGAAAGCGCTCCCGCAGCAGAAGCCCACGTCCAACCGAATCCAGAAATATCGGCCAGTGGAGTATTTCCTGAGATCACTCCTGCAGGTACGGTTCCGTTTACATACGTCTCTACGTTACCAACATTGATGATGATGTTGTTGAACTCAACTTCACCCGCATCAAAAGTAGTTCTGTTGATCATTTGACCATCTACAACATCTGTGAAGTACAGGTTTTCAAGAATTACTCTGGAATTGTCATCCATATTGATCAGGTCTTCACCTACGCGACCGTCATAACTTGCTTTGATGGATCCGTTTTTAATGGTGTGACCGGCAATATAACTTCCTTCAGGACCATCGAGTTCAAAAGCATGTCCGGTTGCTCCGATAACCACGAAGTTGTCGAGCGTTCCAGACCACGATTGATCCGTGTCGATTCCATCGTCACCACAGTTCCAGGAAACCACGTTGGTCACATTCACGCTTCCGCCAAACCATTCCACACCGTCGTCCTGATTGGATACGATTTCGATGTGGTCTACAACGGTTCCGCTTCCAACGCCACCCATGGTCAATCCGTTGATTTCGTTACCAGCTCCAATGTTGGTACCTCCGTGTCGGATAGAAATATACTTCAGTATTCCAGAGTTGTCGTTGTCGTCGTTTCCGCCGTACAAACCATTCGGATCAGAAGTGGGAATACCTTCGATTTGAACTTCACTTACATCACCGTTTTCGTTGGATGCTGAAATTTTAGCCTTACCAAGTACAATCACTCCTCCCCACAATCCGTTGATGGTTGGGTCAAGGTTTGGACTGGCAAAGTTTCCGTTTTGAACTTGTTCCGGAGTGATTTCGTCTGCGATAGATGTGAATATGATCGGTTCAGTTGCAGTACCTTCAGCAATCAATTTTCCTCCGCGGGCAATGATCAGGGCAGTTGCGTTTGCACCAGCTCCGGCTTCACCTTTGATAACCGTTCCTTTCTCGATGGTCAGTGTCGCTCCACTTTCAACTACAATTCTACCTCCGAGTTGATAAACGTTGTCGTTGGTCCAGTTGGTGTTGGACGTTATGTTAGAAGTTACAACTGGGCCTGCCGGTTCCGGGGTTGTAGGAGGAATGGGATCCGGATCGTCTTTTTTGCAGGCAGAGAATACCATTACTGTTGCCAGAGATAATGCGGTTAAGAATTGTTGAGTTTTCATGTTAAATGTTTTTTCGTTTTGTTTCATGGCAAAAGTATCGCAGCACTGTTATGTCGGTGTTAAAGGTTCCTTATCAAAAATGACTGCTTATGTGAAATGGAGGTAAAGGAATGGACAGATGATGGTGCTATTAAAATGATTCGATCTTTTTTATTACTTTTCCTCAGGTCAATTTTAGACGACGCGTGCATGAACTTTCCCCACCTTATGATACCGATGATGTTGTTGCTGGTGATTTCGGCCTGCACAACAGAAGAGCAAGAAAAGCGCGCTATGGGAGATCCCGTAACTCCGGCAGACGTTGAGCATGTTTTGGTGCACTACGATGTGGACGAATACTTTTCTGGCCAGCAGAAAGACACATTGCTTACCAATATGGTCACCTATATTTATCGGCGACCGGCAGATGCCAAGGTGGAGACCAGAACCCATCCACGTTACCGCGACTATTACATTCGCAGTGCTCAGGAGTTTGAGTACGTGTATCACGCAAGGACCGAAGAAGGCGTGCATTATTATTACCTGATTCGTCCTGCGCGGAATCTTGAGCGTAATTTCCGTGGCGTTGGGGGCCGATTCACCACCAATGAAAATCTCGAACTGGTCACGTTCGAAGAGATTTTCAATACCACCATCATGGACAAACAGAATCTGCGGGAAAAAGGGTTGCTTTTATTTGAGGAAATGTTGACAACCGGAAACGTAAAACGCTACCAGTCTGATCAAAACCTTGTAGAATGGCCCGATCATCGCCTCAAGTACAACAAAGAGCGGCGCGAATGGCGGTATGTCGATTGATCGATGTGAGGTTTTCTCTTTCAATTTTCTGTAAAGTTTCGCTGACGTATCATTTCAGGTGTATTTGGTATCTTTAAGTGGCTTTCCCGGAAGACCGGACACTTAAAAACAAAAACGATGAATGACAATCGAAGAAGAATCCCTTTGTTTTGGAAAATAGTCATAGGTGTAGTCATTGTTTTACTCGCCATTCGTATAGCACTGCCTTATGTGGTGTTGCATTTCGCGAATAAGAATCTCCAGAATCTCGACGGATATTCGGGTCGAATTGATGATGTAGACCTGGCTTTGATCAAAGGAGAATACCTCGTCAAATCGTTTTATGTGGATAAAGTGGATTCTGTATCCAAAGAACATGTGCCATTTGTGGGTATTAAGAAAGTGGGTTTTTCCATTGATTGGGATGCGTTGTTTCACGGTAAGATAAAAGGAGATATTTATGTTGAGGACCCAATGGTGCGATTCACAAAGGACAAGGCGGAACCGAAAGACATTCAGAAAGATACAACGAGTTTCAGACAGGTGTTGGACAACTTTATGCCACTGCAGATCAATCGCGTAGAAATCCGTAACGGTATAGTGCACTACAGAGACCCAACGGCAGAACCAATGGTGGATCTGCACCTTACTGAGCTGGATGTAACCATGGAAAATTTATCGAATGTTCAGGATACGGCCGTATTACCATCGACTGTAAGAGCTACGGCGAATATATACGGAGGGGCATTTTACCTGGATATTAAGCTTGATTTGCTGAAGGAGCATCCCACTTTTGATATGACTGCCGAATTGAAGCAAACAGATCTCACCCAGTTTAATCCGTATTTTGAGGCCTACGCCAATTTTGATGTGGAAGATGGATCTTTCGCTATGTTTTCAGAAATAGCCGGAAAGGACGGGAGATATACTGGTTATGTTAAACCGGTGATCCACCATCTTGATGTTGTGGGAAAAGACGAAAACACTGCCGGACTGATCCGTAAATTGTGGGAAGCAACCATAGGTGCCGTTGGAGGAATTCTCAGCAACCCTAAAGAAGATCAGATTGCAACGAAGGTGCCATTGGAGGGAGAGTTTGACAAAACCACAGTGAGTACCTGGTATGCCATAGCGCTGCTGTTACGCAACGCATTTATTCAGGCGTTGCTTCCGGCAGTAGATCATGAAATCAACCTTGCTTCTGTGGAGGATGTTAACTCCAGTACCGAGGATGTTGGTTTCTTTAAAAGAGCGTTTGGCGGGGGCACGAAAGATAACAGGGATAAGCAAAAATCAGATGATAAAAAGTAGTAGGCATTGTTACACTAAATCACCGTTTAAAGGAACATCCCGAGCAAGAATTTATTTTTCAATCTTTGCTTACCACATTACAGCAATCGCTGGAAATTAAAAAGAACTATAAATGAAATGAATCGATTATGAAATATTTTCTTTTGATAATTCTTGTAACATCTTTACTTTCTTGTGATAAGGGTTGTAGAGAAAATAGTGAGGATAATTGTGCTTGTCATGATGTTTATGCTCCGGTTTGCGGTTGCAATGGTAAAACCTATGAAAATGATTGTAGGGCACAATGTGTGGGAATTGACGAATTCGTAATGGGTGATTGTCAATAACTGATTTTTCTGATTAGATTTCGATTCACTGTACGAAAAGAACCATGTCCTACTGCCGCGCCATAGAAAATATGCAACCCATAGAGAGAAAGACCTTGCATAAAAATTATCACGACCATCACTACGGATTTCCCATCCACAATGACGATGAATTGTATGGCCGGTTAATTATGGAAATCAACCAGGCAGGGTTGAGCTGGGAAACCATCCTCAAGAAGGAGGCATCCTTCAGAAAAGCCTACCACAATTTCAGTATTCCAAAAGTTGCTGCGTACAAGGAAAAAGATCGCGAGCGGCT
>CAZJLZ010000079.1:0-4566 GCA_964546775.1 uncultured Cryomorphaceae bacterium
TACCTTGGTGGTAGCGCACTGTCGGGCTTTCAGTTGGATGGTCGTGAAATTATCGCGCTCCGCGGGTATCAGGATATGAGTGTATCTGCACCTCAGGGTAGTAATGTAATTACTAAATACACCATGGAACTGCGGTATCCAATATCGTTAAATCCTTCTGCTACCATTTACGCTCTTGGTTTTGCCGAAGCGGGAAATTCATGGTTGGCTTTTGATCAGTTCAACCCGATGCAATTAAAAAGATCTGTGGGATTTGGACTTAGAATATATCTACCAATGTTTGGTTTGATGGGAATCGATTACGGTTGGGGGCTGGACCCTTACGATCCGACTCACGATGGATTCGGTAGTAGCCAGTTCAACCCTGTAACCGGAGCCTTTAAACCTCAGGGCCAGTTTCACTTTACCATTGGCATGGATCTTGGAGAACTGTGATAAAATTTAATTATTTTCGCTGCGCCTCTGCAAACGCTTTAACCAATATGAAACACACTCTTCTGGCTGTACTTTTCTTACTGGCTATACAATATGCCACAGCGCAAAAGTATGCTATTGTAGACACGAAATACATTCTGCAAAATATGCCGGATTATCATGAGGCTCAGAAGGATCTTGATCAGCTCTCTCAGCAATGGCAGACAGAGATAGAAAAGCGTCACGAAACGGTGGATAAACTCAAAAAAGCACTTGCCGCTGAGCGTGTGCTTCTAACAGATGAAATGATTCAGAACCGCGAAGAAGAAATCGCTGAAAAAGATCTGGAAGCCCGGGAATTACAACGCAAACGATTTGGCGTAAATGGTGATTTGTTCAAGCGTAGACAAGAACTCATTCAGCCGATTCAGGATATGATATATGAAGCCATTGCTGAAGTAGCCGACCGAAGCGGGTACATGGCTATTTTCGATAAAGGAACCAATTCTAATGTGCTCTACGTCAATACACGATATGACTTAAGTGACCGGATTCTTCGACGCTTGGGAATTCGTCCCGGTGATGCTTCCGGCGGAGGTGATGACGAAGAGGGAGAGGATGAACGTGGCAGTGAACCTGACAATGAAGGTTCGACTCCCGACAGGGCCACTCCCGGTAACGACAGAACTTCACCGGTGCAGCGACCATCACCGGGAGGAAATTCACGGGATGGAAGTAAGCGTTAATAAAATTGAATTTTAACTTAATAGGTATTCTATTTATTCCCAATTTATACAAACCATGAAAAAAGTAGTTTTAGCCATTTTGCTCCTGATGGGAGGTTCTTTTGGTGTACATGCACAAAAGTTCGGGCACACCAATATCCAGGAGTTGCTCATGTTGCTGCCCGAGAGAGCAGAAGCCGAGCAAAAAATTCAGAATCTTGCAAAAACCCTCGAAGGTCGACTTTCTGCAATGTCAACAGAATATCAGCAAAAAGTTCAAACCTATCAGAATGAGCAGGAAGAAATGAGCCCTACCATCCGCGATAGTGAAGCACGCAGCATTATGGAACTTGAGGAACGCATTACCGAATTTCAACAAAATGCTCAACGCGAGATTCAGCAAAAAGAAAACGAACTACTCAATCCGATGATTGAAAAGCTTACCAAAGCTATCGAACAAGTAGGAATTGAAAATGAATTTACGTACATCCTGGATACCAGCTCAGGCACAGTTCTGTTTAAGGGCGGAGAAGATGTAACACCGCTTGTTAAGGCGCATTTGGAATTATAATTTCATATCATACCAATATCCCAAAACCGCCTTTTCCGGCGGTTTTTTTATTCCTGCTTATTGCCATTCGAAAATTGACGCTTTCGAATTATGGTTGTTAGAAAAAATGTCGCTAAACTTGATTTATGATTCCGGACGTGAAAAACATTATTTTCGATTTGGGTGGGGTGATTCTCGACGTAGATTACAACCGGCCAGTTGAGGCGTTTCAAAAGCTCGGAGCAAAAGATTTTGACGAAGTATTTACTCAACAACATCAGGCAGAGTTTTTTAGCGAGTTTGAACGCGGAGAAATCACACCGGCTCAGTTTCGTAAAAAGTTACAGAAATACCTGCCTGAGCAGGTTACCGATGAAGAAATTGATGAGGCCTGGTGTACCATTCTGGGTGAACTCCCCTCCCACCGGATAGTTTTGTTAAAAATGCTTGCCCGCATGAATTACCGGTTGTTTTTACTGAGCAACACCAACTCCATCCACATACGCGCATTTACCACCTATCTCGATGAGACTTACGGTAAAAACTTGTTCAAACAACTATTCGAAAAGGTGTATTACTCCTCCCAGATTGGAATGCGCAAACCGACCAGAGAAATCTTTGAATTTGTCCTGAATGATAATGACCTGAAGGCTTCGGAAACATTGTTTATAGACGACTCTATACAACATATTGAAGCGGCCAATGAAATGGGATTTCAAACCGGATTATTGCAGGAACCGGAAACGATTAACGATTATTTCAAAGGTTTGACGGAGGTCTTTCCTGACAAAGTTCGATAAGCACGCCACCGGTACTCTTTGGGTGCAAAAAAGCGATTAATTTATTGTCCGCTCCTTCTTTGGGTGAGTGGTTGATCAACTCGAAACCTTCCTCTTTCAATCGGTTCAATTCAGACAGTATATCGTCTACTTCAAATGCAATGTGATGGATGCCTTCGCCTTTCTTTTCAATAAACCGCGCGACCGGACTGTCGGGAGAAGTAGCTTCGAGCAATTCTATTTTATTCGGACCTACCTGAAAGAATGAGGTTTTCACGCCTTCGCTGCTGACCTCCTCCAATTTGTACGCCGCCACTCCGAACAGTTTTTTAAACAACTGATCCGACCGGGTAATGTCCTTTACAGCGATACCAATGTGTTCGATTTTATTCACTGTTATCGCTTCTTAAAGGTTTCACCAAAACTTCGGTCATAATTGAGATAGTACGTTCCGTTCTCAAGCTCTTCTAAGTTTATATTGGCACCGAAACCCTTTTTTGCCAAATTGCCGTATTCGTCAAAAATTTCGTAGGTAGTGGGTTGGGAAAAAGAAACCATATCCTTGACTTTGTCGGGACCAAAAACCACTGGTTCATCCGGCCCCTTGAATTCAACAATCGGGCTCGTTCTCGATTCGCCCCGATAATCAGTTTGTCGAACGCGAACACTGTTCAGCCCACTGTGTGGCTCCAATTTATATTCATATTGTTGGTCTCCGGGAGTTCCTGCCCCTGTGACTTCACCTGATTTTACCCACTTGTTCCACTTGAATTGTTCAATGTAAAAAGGTAACTCTCCAGATTCTCCACTGGTATTCCATTTGAGAACACCGTTATCGGAAACAGCGATGGACTGTATTTCAAAAGTACTTCTGGGGTTCAATACTTCGGGGTTCAAAACACGGGGCTCACAACCTTTTTTATGGCTGATGACCACTTCGATTTCATCGCCTACATTGATCCCCATTATCGCCATGTCAATTACAAAAGCAGATGAATTTACCTCATCGGATGTAACTTCTCCATTCACCCGAACCTCAAATACACAAAAACTCACTCCCTGGCCGCTGAACGGATTCTGAACATAAACATCGCTTCCCTGATAAACTCCGTTTAAAACGATGCGGTCTTCAGAAAAAGCTGTAACGGGCAACAAAACAACGAGTAACAAATACAGAAATTTCATACTGACTACGATTAAGAAGGTGACTGTGCTTTTTCGTGAAGCGCTGCAAAAGTCAGCGCGTCATATATCTTACGAGATTGGAACTCGTTGAGTTCGCTCATTGATACATCTTTGATGACATAATCACGGTTTTCATATTGTGTCGAGATGTAAAAGTGCCAGAATTCCTGTCCTCCCTGAGGTAAGAATTGGCGGTACAATATTCCTGCTTCGTTTTCTTCGACCACCTCAAAATCAAAAACCAAATCCTGCTCTAACTTTTGAATCAGCTGATTCCGATCACCGGTTTCTTCAAGGATTTCAACGTGGAAAACTTCACCGCTACTCACCTCTAACTGGCCATAAGCCTCATTCATCTCAACGATCAGTTCATTTCCTTTTCGATAATCCTCCGGAATGGCCATCATCAGTGAAAATCCATCAGATTTTATTGGAATCAATTCAAATGGTTGCTCTTGAACCGATTCATTGGTAGTTTCCGTTGATTTTTTTTCACCCTGGCCGCAGGATGCTAAAAAGATGCCTAAAATCAGAATTATGTTATGAAATTTCATAGCCTTTAGTTTGAAAGCAAATATAGTGATTCACCCCTCTATTCAATCTGAATACGTTCGCCGGATGTTTGACCAGCATATTCGGGTGCGTACATACATTGTATCACCCCCGGACCCTGGATAAAATCTCCGCTCAAGTTGGCCCGGATTTCATATTCCAGCACGTGCTTTCCCCTGGGAAGCCGGTCGAAGAAAAAATGGTTTGCGGCATCTTTAATCGAGAGATAGTAACCCAAATTACTTCTGTATCGATAGCCAGACTCCACATCCACTGGTTCCATTCCCGCCGCTCTCCGATCGTGAAGGTGGACGTAATCCATGGATATTTCTGTTTCCAGTTCCAAACGCACTATGATTCG
>CAZJLZ010000080.1:0-5816 GCA_964546775.1 uncultured Cryomorphaceae bacterium
ACAACAATCAGAATGATTACAATTACAACAATTCTCTGCTCAATTATCAAAACAACTCAGCAATTGAGAGAAATGAATATGCCATCTGGGGTCGGTTCACACAACGATTTAAAACCAGCGAAGACTCGGGTATTAAAAACGCCTATTATTCTATTCAGGCAGATTACAGTAAAAGATCTTTCAATGAATTCGACCGAAATCATAGAGACGATGTGTTCAGTTATGGGTACGTGGGAAAATTTGAAGAAAACTTTACACCCAATTATGAATTCAGGACGGATACCCTTAATGGTGCCTATATCCAGGATGGATACCGTGCGATTGGGGTTGAGTTTACACCAAGCGATGTGAACAGCGATTTGGCTGCTGTAAACAGCCAGCTATTTAATTTTTTCGAATCATTGGGTGGAACGATGTACAGTTTGAGTGAAGTGCGCGCTGCCAATGGCTTATTAAATGGTGATCCTGTTCCCAGCGTTTATGGAATCTGGAATGGCCTTGGAGCACCTTCCAATACCTTTCGGGATTTTCAGCAATCGCAATTCAGGGTGATGGCCAATGGTTCGATCGACCTGGGCAATCACGCCATTTCACTTGGGGTGGAGTACGAGCAACTTACGGAAAGATCCTACACGCTGGCACCACGCGGATTGTGGACCATTGCTCGCCAACTTACCAATTTCCATATTGAGGAAATCGATTACAACAATCTCCAGAGCGTTGAGTTTATCCAGGGTAATTACTATTTAACCTATGATCGGCAGGTCGGATCGGATCAGACTTTCTTTGATTCAAACCTGAGAGAAATGCTCGGATTACCAGTTAATGGTACGGATTATATCAATCTCGATGCAGTTGACCCTACCACTTTGTCATTGGATATGTTTAGTGCGGATGAATTGTTGAACGATGGTCAGAGCCTGGTGAACTACTATGGTTATGACCACACCGGGAAGGTCCTTAAAAACAACCCGAGTTTCGAAGATTTCTTCACCCAGCGGGATGACAACGGGCAACTAACGCGAGCCGTTGGTGCTTTTCAACCAATTTACATTGCTGGTTATATAATGGACAAATTCGCTTTTGACGATATCATTTTCAATGTGGGTGTCCGGGTGGACCGTTTTGACGCGAATCAATACGTTCTTAAAGATGAGTACATCGTCGGAGAACATTATACAGTTGGTAATAATCCTACTTTCGGAGAGTTTGATCATCCGGACAACATCGGAGATGATTTTGCGATCTATGTCAATCGCTTCGACAACCCGTCAGAAATTCTTGGATATCGTGACGGCGATGACTGGTTCAATGCAGAGGGAGTATCCATCAGCGATCCGGCCGTATTGAGAACCCCGACCGGTATCACGCCATACCTGGTGAATGAAGCTGAAACAGGGGAAAATCTCAGCATCACTGCATTTGAGCGATACACTCCGCAAGTGAATGTGATGCCACGGATTTCTTTCTCTTTCCCGATTTCGGATGAAGCAACTTTCTTTGCGCACTACGACATTCTTACCCAGCGGCCTGTTGGTAATAACCGGCTTAATCCCATCGATTATTTATTTCTGGAAACCAGAAATAACATTGTCAGTAACCCGAACCTGAAACCAGTAAGAACCACCGACTATGAACTTGGTTTCCAGCAGGTATTAACGAAAGCTTCGTCTCTGAAAATATCAGCTTTTTACCGGGAGATTAGCGATGAAATAAACGTACGTGCTTTGGTTGAAGCCTATCCCCGACAGTATATTACCTATTCGAATATTGACTTTGGAACCATTAAAGGTTTGACCTTAACGTACGATCTGCGTCGAACCGGAAATATTTCGCTTCGGGCCAATTACACGCTGCAGTTTGCATCTGCGACCGGATCCAATGCAAATTCCGGTGTAAATCTGGCAAATAGTGGTGATCCGGCCTTGCGCGTAATCAATCCGACAGACAGAGATCAGCGTCACGTTTTCATCCTCGCAATGGACTATCGCTTTACAGGAGGCAAAGACTATAACGGACCGGTTATCGGTGGTTCTCAGATATTGGCCAATGCAGGTATTAACGTAGTTGGAAATCTAGGTTCAGGTACACCATATAGTCAGCAAAGTACCGCTAGTGGTGCTGCGGGAATTGGTTCATTGGGTGGAGGAACCAGTCTCGAAGGTCAGATCAACGGCTCGAGAATGCCATCCCGGTTTACCTTGAATGTACAGTTGGATAAAAGTTTTGAACTGGTATTGAAAAAACGTGAAGGAGAAAAGGACCGTACTGCAAGCCTGAATGTTTACCTGTTGATTAACAATTTACTGAACTCTCAGAACATCATTAATGTGTACCGATTCACAGGAAATGCAGATGACGACGGCTTCCTGAATGCAAGTGAGTTTCAGCCACAGATCGCAGAACAAAATGATGAAACGAGTTTCCGACAGTTGTATAGTTTAAAAGCAAATAATCCGGCCCATTACGGTCTGGCCCGCACAATTCAGTTGGGTGTCCGGTTCGATTTTTAATAGAGTAGCATGATAAAAACAAGCACAAATACCATGATAAAATCAATTCAATTATTTTCAGTTTTTGTTTGTACAGCACTTGTTTGCAACGTAGCTTCTGCAAAGGAATACGAAGGTGATAAGAGCAACTCTGAAAACAATACTGCGGAGGGTGCTAAAGCAGCCGGATGTGCCCCGGGTGTTGAAGTCCGGACAATGGCCTTTAACAACGTGCGTACGGTAATTGAAACGCCCGGAACCATGTGGCAGGATCGTGCAAGAGAACGAGGTGCTTATTTTGTACCAGCTCCTCCGGAAGGTGAGATCGGACCCTCTTCTATTTTTGCGGGCGCTCTTTGGATGGGAGGTGTCGATCCCGCGGGTAATTTGAAGCTTGCAGCAGTCCGATTCCGTCAGAATGGAAATGACTTCTGGCCAGGGCCGCTGACTACGGACGGCTCTGCGGAAATCACCGCTCCGGTTTGTGCGCAGTATGATCAACACTATTATATGACCAGGACTATGGTGGAATTGCACAGACTGTACTTTCAACGTGTAGCTGACGATGCAATCAACGGTACAAGTACAGTAAATGATCCTCCTTTTGAAGAAACACCTTATAGTGTTCCGGAAGAAATTACTGACTGGCCAGCTCATGGAGATCCTGCTTTGGGACAGGACTTTTACCTCGCGCCTTTCCGGGACAATCCTGACGGAAGCGGTACACCTGGTGTTTATGAACCTGAACTAGGTGATTATCCGTGGTATGATCTTGATCAAACTGAAGAAGATTGTTTGAATCGTGACCGGGAAGCACCGATTCCATTGTTTGGCGATGAAACGTTGTGGTGGGTTTTTAACGACAAAGGGAATATTCACACAGAAACTCAGGGACAACCAATCGGGATGGAGATTAAAGCCCAGGCTTTTGCTTTCAACACCCAGGACGAAGTGAACTCAATGACCTTTTATAATTATACTTTGATTAACAGAGGTACCCAGACATTGAACAGCACCTTTTTTGGCCAATGGGTTGACCCGGATTTAGGTGGGTCGCTGGACGATTATGTAGGATGTGATGTTCAACGAGGATTGGGCTACGCATACAATGGCGACAATAACGATGAAGATCTTGATGGTGCCATTGGTTATGGGGTTCAACCACCGGCTGTGGGGGTTGACTTTTTCGAAGGTCCATACCAGGATTCAGACGGAATGGATAATCCCGGTCCGAATTCGGATAGTCTGGAGATATTGATCCCATATAATGAAGCCTTCGAAGGCGATGGAATACCTTATTCCGGAATTGGAATTGGTTATGGAGATGGTATCGTTGATAACGAACGATTTGGAATGAGAAGGTTCGCGTATTTCAACAACGTGAGTAATAACGTAGTTGGAGATCCTGAAAATGCGGAACATTACTACAATTACCTTCGCGGAATCTGGAAAAATGGTCAGGTGATGACCTATGGAGGGACCGGCACCGCTACAGGACCCGGTTCCATTCCGGCGCAGTACATGTTTCCTGGAGATACCGATCCTGTTGATTGGGGGACCTACGGAATCGATCCTGGCCAGGATTCATGGACGGAAGCTCAAGCGGGTAATGATGATGGAGATCGACGTTTTGTACAGTCTGCCGGACCATTTACCCTAACTCCGGGTGATTTCAACAATATTACCGTAGGGGTTGTTTGGGCACGCGCCAACAGCGGAGGACCCTTTGCATCTGTTCAATTATTACGTCAGGTCGATGATAAAGCGCAGTCTTTGTTTGATAATTGTTTCAGAATTCTCGATGGTCCCGATGCTCCGGATCTAACTCATCAGGAACTGGATAAAGAAATCATTCTGTATCTCACCAATGAAGTTCCTACATCCAATAATTTTCAGGAGATGTATGAGGAGTTTGATCCGACCATTCCACCCTTTACCATACATTTTGATGCTGAAGGAAATGAAACTGGTGTCACCCCTAATGATCAGTTCTATCATTTTGAAGGGTATCAAATTTACCAGCTTCGAAACGAGAGTGTGGATGTTTCTGACATCGGTGACGACAATCTGGCGCGTCTTGCATTTCAGGTTGATATTCGGAATGGCATTACGAAATTGATCAATTATGAATACGACCAGGATCTCGAACTGCCGGTTCCTGAGCTAATGGCCAATGGCGCCGACGATGGATTGAAACATTCATTCCGGGTTACAACCGATTTATTTGCAGAGGATGATGACCGGCTGATCAACTTCAAACGCTATTACTTCGTTGCGCTTGCATACGCCAGCAATCAATACTCAGTGTTCGAAGTAGTGTCGGGAACAGGCCAGCAACACGAATATCTTGCAGGACGACAATCTTCTTCCGGCGCAATCCGTGCGATTACTGCAATACCACACATTCCAATTCCTGAAGCGGGTGGTACTATTGCCAATGCGGAATTTGGAGATACATTCCAGGTATCTCGAATCGAGGGACAAGGCAATGGAAGAAATGCTCTGGAACTTACGCAGAAATCGATCAATGATATTATGGATGGTCCGCCATGGCGGGCTGGTGAAATAACGTATACCCGTGGAAATGGTCCTATTAAGGTGCGGGTTGTTGATCCTTTGAATGTCCGTCCGGGTAATTTTGAAGTTCGTATGTTCAATGAAATCGACACGATTATCGGAGGAGTACCTACCTATATTGCAGATGTAGATTCAGCTCAATGGGTACTGGTTAACACAGATAATGATGAAATGATCTTTTCTGACCGGGCAATCAATTTCGGATATGAACAAATCATCCCTGAGTACGGAATTTCTCTTGAGATAGAACAGTACGAGTACGCTGTGAACGAAGATGGTGAACCGAGGGCTGAATTGCTATCCTGGGAATTGGAGTTTGAAGATGATTTTCCGTGGTTGGGAGGAGTTCCCGATACCGATGATTTTACCCTGCAGAACTGGATTCAGTCCGGACGGTCTGGTGAAGATTTCGATGACAATTTGTATAGTGGAGGCCCCTGTTACCTGGAGTTGGATGGAAATGGAAACCCAACCCCCGGAGGATCTATCGATCCTGGATTTTTCGATGACTTACCACATGTAGATGAAGACAAAACCTATGCGCAGATCGTAAATGGTACAATTGCGCCTTTCCGATTGGTTCGGGCATACGACTGTGGACCGTCTCCTCTTTTAATTTCCGCGAAGGCTTCTGAGGCAGGTAATCCTTCCAGACAGCACAAATTGAGCGAGTTGTTCAGTGTTGATTTGGTATTTACACCCAATAAAGATCTCTGGACGAGGGTAACTGTTCTTGAGATGCAGTCT
>CAZJLZ010000081.1:0-2844 GCA_964546775.1 uncultured Cryomorphaceae bacterium
CCATCGTTGTGTGGGATGTCGAAGGTCCCAGGTTTCCTGTCTTTGATGAACAATCTTCCGACACCTACGCTTCCGGAAAATCCTGGTCATTTGCGGTTCATCCGCCGATCCCCTATTTACCTTCGGATATTGACTTCAACAACACCGGACAACCTCCATTTACAAAACCCGAATCAAAACCGTGGTTTTTCACACACTGGCTGGGGACCGATGAAATTGGAAGAGATGTACTGGCTCATTTGATTTATGGCTGCCGAAGCTCCGTTCTCATCGCATTCGGCGCGATGACGATTGCCATTCTGATAGGACTGATCCTGGGAGCCATTGGTGGATACTGGCATGGTACAAGAATAAGGTGGTCATTGGTATTCACCATCCTTGTCGGAATAGTTTTGTTGTTCCTAACCAATGCTGTTCATGTATTATTTGTACAATTTGAAGGTGGTTGGGCAATGTTGCTATCGCTGATTTTGTGTTTCATTCTTTATTTCCTTTTACGACTCGTCCATTATTTGCTCAATAATAAGCGATGGAATCTGCCATTTACGATAGGTCGTTTCGGATCGATCCAATTTTCTCCGGATTCAGCAGTTTTGGGACTTGTGAATTTTTTCACAGCCCTTCCAGCCTATTTTGCATTGCTGGCCTTGCTCGCCCTTTGGCCGGAACCTTCGGCTTTTAGTTTGTCCATGATCCTGGGTTTGCTGATGTGGCCCGATCTTGCGAGACTTACTCGCGGCGCCGTCATCCGGTTAAAAAACACAGGACTTGCCGAATCAGCAGTAAGTCTGGGCTATTCTCCTGAAAGAATCATGTTTGTTCACTTGTTGCCCAATGCTCTGCAACCTGCACTCGCCGCGTTGAGCTTTGGAATCGGTGGAGCCATCATGGCCGAATCCTTTCTTTCGTTCGTGGGAATTGCACCGGCAGAACTGGTGTCGTGGGGAACTTTGCTCGCCAAAACACGGTCGTATCCTGAATTGTGGTGGTTGTCCGTTTTTCCCGGATTTGCCATTCTGATCGCCATTCTCGCGTTCTACCGGCTTGCAAATCAACTGGAAAAAATGAACAGAAAACATTGAATCACCGGATAATTTCCAACCGGTGAAATCAGCCGGCAAATCATTCCTGCATTTCATACCTTTGCCGCTTCAAAATCAATCAAACATGATCAGGATTACCTTGCCGGACGGCAACGTCAAAGAGTTTGAATCAGGAGCAACAGCGATGGATGTTGCTATGAGCATCAGCGAAGGTTTGGCGCGCAATGTACTCGCCGCCGAAATCAACGGAGAAGTGTGGGACGCTACCCGACCCATTCAATCTGACAGTACGCTGAAGTTGCTGACGTGGAACGACGACAACGGCAAAATGACTATGTGGCACTCCTCTGCTCACCTGATGGCCGAAGCAATCGAGGCGCTCTATCCGGGCGTAAAACTCGCCATCGGTCCTCCGATTGAAAACGGATTTTATTACGACATCGACCTCGGTGAACAAAGCATTTCGGAGCATGACCTCGCGACGATTGAAAACAAAATGAAGGAGCTGGCCCGCGAGAAAAACCTTTACCAACGTCAGGAAGTTTCAAAAGCCGACGCCATTGAGTATTTCCGGAAAAAGGAAGATCCGTACAAACTCGAACTGCTGGAAAACCTTGCCGACGGTGAAATAACTTTTTATACCCAGGGAAATTTTACCGACCTGTGCCGTGGTCCACACATTCCGCACACCGGTTTTATCAAAGCCATCAAGTTGCTGAACATAGCCGGAGCCTATTGGCGCGGAGACGAAAAAAACAAACAGCTCACGAGAATCTACGGTATCACCTTTCCCAAGCAACAGGAACTGACCGAATACCTGGAACTTTTGGAAGAAGCCAAAAAACGGGATCACCGGAAGTTGGGAAAAGAACTGGAACTGTTTACTTTTTCCCAAAAAGTAGGACAAGGGTTACCACTTTGGTTGCCACGTGGTGCTGCTTTGCGCGAGCGACTCGAAAATTTCCTGAAGAAGGCTCAGAAAAAAGGTGGTTACGAACAGGTGATTACCCCGCACATCGGGCACAAAACACTTTATGAAACTTCTGGCCATTACGCCAAGTACGGAGCAGATTCGTTTCAACCGATCAACACGCCAGTAGAAGGCGAAGAGTTTTTGTTGAAACCGATGAACTGTCCGCACCACTGCGAAATTTACAATGCGCGACCACGGTCTTACAAAGAACTACCGATTCGTTTTGCAGAGTTCGGAACCGTGTACCGCTACGAGCAAAGCGGAGAACTACATGGACTTACCCGCGTTCGTGGATTTACGCAGGACGATGCCCACATCTTCTGTACTCCGGATCAACTAAAGAAAGAATTTCAGGATGTGATCGATCTGGTATTGTACATTTTCAAAACCCTGAGTTTTGATGATTTTACTGCCCAGATATCTCTCCGCGACCCGAACAAACCGGAAAAGTACATTGGCAGCGACGAAAACTGGGAGAAAGCAGAAAAAGCGATCATTGAAGCGACTGCGGAAAAAGATCTGAAAACAGGGATAGAATATGGCGAGGCGGCTTTCTATGGTCCGAAGCTGGATTTTATGGTCAAAGATGCGCTGGGTCGGAAATGGCAGTTGGGCACGATACAAGTCGACTACAACCTTCCCGAAAGATTTGAGTTGGAATACATTGGAGCGGACAATCAAAAACACCGCCCGGTGATGATTCACCGGGCACCATTTGGTTCGATGGAAAGATTCGTAGCAGTACTGCTCGAACACTGCGCCGGAAACCTACCACTTTGGCTTTCTTCGGAGCAAGTAAGAGTGCTACCCATCAGCGAAAAATACCAT
>CAZJLZ010000082.1:0-5992 GCA_964546775.1 uncultured Cryomorphaceae bacterium
GCTGAAAATTACGGATCTTACCGGAAAGATTATTTCGGATATTCCTGTCGTTGCAACAGAACCTGCTTCGGACATTACCGTTGAACTATCCCGGCTGTCGAGAGGAATGTATATTCTGGAGGTTCAAACTGTAGAAAAAACTTATAATCGACGATTTCTATACCTTCCCTGATCATCCCGGCGTAACATCAATGGTACGCAACTGCCATTTTTTGCCCAGCTTGTATTTTCGCGCCTTGAAAGGCCACAAAAGCAATCCGATTCCACCCATCACTCCCATCACCTGCAATGAATTTCGATCAAGTAGCAGCCCATCGTTCATGTTAATTCCGCGGTGAAAAACGGTAAACACAAGCATTGGGGGCAGGGCCATCAGAGCTGATTTGGAGAGGACGCGAAACACTGCATATTTTTTATAATTCAATACCATTGTGATATTTTCGAACCGGTACAATTCTCCGTCTACCACAACCCCGTAATCGAGAATTAAATCAATTCTTCCTTTGATGGCATATTTTTCATTGTCAATCCTAAAAGCAAATGGATCACCCTCGTAATGACGAATGCGTTTGAAAACTTTGGTTTTCTCCAACAACAGAATTTTCTGAGCGCTCAATTGCAAAATGCATCCTGAAAATGCCAGAAGGAAAATCAGTTTTCTGATCATGCCGGAAGATACAAATGAACTTTTAGAAACAAATCACATTGTTTATTCGGTGTTGGCTATATTTATTGGTGAATACTAATCCGAACTTACAAAAATGACCAATTCGACTTCATCCTTGAGGAACTTCCTATTGTTACTACTTTCTATTGTATTCATCTACACGGCTTCGGCCCAAAAAATAATTGAACTCCATCCCATTTTGGGAGACACAATTGACCAAATTGAAAAGGAAACATATTTATTGTTTCCGGCAATTGAAGATTCATTATTTGACTATGGATATATTATGACCGATAGTATAGATTACTTTCTTCACTTTCACTCCTCAACAGGCATAAATAGCTCAACAATTGATAGCGACCAGATCACTGAAGGTTATATGATGGTGGAAAAGTTATCGACATACTTTGGCCACAAAACAAATCTGGATTCTGTTTACCGCCAAGAGTCGATTTTATTAATCGAAGAAAACGAAAACAGCAAAAAAGTAACGACCATATCAGTCGGTCCGGAAATGCAAAAAAAAATTGCACGCGATGCCCGCAACATGCAAACACGGAGAAATCGTGCAGATCAACAAGGTTTGATGGGTAGAGATCGGGAAAGACATATGAACAACAGTGGAGCAATGTCTATCACCATTTTAGACAATACGAAATGATTCCTAACCAATGAGAATGTCACATTTTTAAGAAATAATGGATTTAAAACTGTTCCATTTGTTTCTGTTTTGTTAAAACCGAACCAACCATTTTCAATAACAGTATCTTCACCCTGTGAACACCCGCTCCATACGCATACTCGTACTGCTAGCCATCGTCTCAGTGGTCGGAATTGTGATATCTCAAATCTATTGGCTCGACAAAGCATTCCGGGTTCAGGAAACTCAATTGGGCTTGCGAAACGAACAAGGACTGGCAGACGAAAAGAGATTCAACGATCGTGTGGTCATTGCACTGTCGAATGTGGCCGATGAAATTCTAACCATCACCAACGATCCGGCAGAATTATTTCAAGCCGTAAAACAGGTAAAACCGAATTTTTACACGGTTGCGATCAACGATACGCTCCACCCGTATTTGCTCGAAAGCCTTTTGACATCCGAATTTCAGAAACGTAATATCGAGGAGGATTTTGAATACGGCATTTACGATTGTTTCAATGATTCAATAGTTTACGGGAATTTTGTGGATTTCAACGCCGATACCACAGCACAACAACACAGTGTTTCACCAGATATAAAATGGGAGCGCGACGGGCACTATTTCAGCATATTTTTCCCAAACCGCCCAACTTTCGAGCCAGATCAGGAAGTTACGCGCTACGGCAGCTGGGCTTTTTTCACGGTGTTGATCAGCATCGTATTTATCTTTTTCGGATACTCTGTTTATTTGATTATCCGGCAAAAACGCCTGTCAGAGATGAAAACAGATTTCATCAACAACATGACGCACGAGCTTAAAACACCGATCAGCACGATTTCTTTGTCGAGTGAAGTGTTGATGGACGAAAATGCGCCACCCGATCCACAACGACTGAAACAATATGCAGCCATCATTTACAACGAAAACAACCGACTCAAAACTCAGGTCGAGAAAGTGCTTCAACTGGCCGCCCTCGACAATAAAAACATTCCGCTGAAACTCGAGGTGGTAGATGTTCACCGGGTAATCCGACAGGCAGTAGATTCGGTGCAACTCACCCTGAATGAACGCGGAGGCAGCATTTCCTGTTCCCTTGATGCCGAACACTCCACAATCAGCGCTGACGCCGTACACATCACAAATGTGTTGTACAATCTACTCGACAACGCCATCAAATATTCTTCAGACAGTCCGGTGATTTCGGTAAGTACGCACAACGGATCTCACCATCTTTACATCACCATCGCAGATCGCGGAATTGGCATCACGAAGGAAGCGCAAAAGCACATTTTCGATAAATTTTATCGGGTTCCAACCGGCAATGTGCACGACGTAAAAGGTTTCGGTCTGGGATTGTATTATGTAAAGCTCATGGCCGAAGAGCACCACGGAAAAATTGCTGTAACCAGTACTCCGGGAGAAGGGAGTAAATTTATGCTGAAACTGCCCACTATTCAATGACCGACAAGCCAAAAATACTGCTCGTTGAGGACGACATGAGCATGGGCTTTGTTGTTCAGGATAGCTTGAAAATGGCGGGCTATGAAGTGCATCTTTGTAAAGATGGAAAAGAAGGCTTGAGCTATTTCAACCAAAACCGATATGACCTGTGTGTGCTGGACGTCATGTTGCCCAAAAAAGATGGTTTTAGTTTGGCGCAGGACATCCGGAAAACCAGCAATGTTCCGATAATTTTCCTCACGGCTAAAAGCATGTCTGATGATAAAGTAACCGGGTTTAAAGCCGGTGCCGATGATTACATCACCAAACCTTTCGGAAAGGAAGAGCTGCTGCTGCGCATCAATGCCATCCTGAAACGCGCCGGAACCATAGCCGAAACAGAATCACATAACGAATTCAGCATCGGGAAATATCATTTTGATTACAACCATTATCATCTCAGCGCTGACGGATTCGAGAAAACTTTGACCAAAAAGGAAGCTGAAATACTGAAATTGCTCACCGAACAACAGGGCAAAGTCATTGAGCGGGAATTACTAACCAATATGATTTGGGGTGATGACAACTATTTTGTTGGAAGAAGTCTGGATGTTTTCATCAGTAAACTCCGAAAGTACCTGAGCCTGGATGAATCGGTGAAAATCAAAAATATTCACGGTGTCGGCTTTATACTCGAAGCTCCGGTAAAACCTCTGTAAGCTCAGAGATATTGTTCAATCTCAATATTCAACTCTTTACCATACTTCAACAACAGTTCTTTTTTGTAATTGCGCAGTAGGATTTTGTTGCCCATCAGGATTTCTGTTATAGCCCGGTTGCTGAGCATAAAAGTGGCAGCATTTTCTCCGTAGTCCTGTACGAGCTTCTTTTTCACCGGCACAAACACCTTTTGTTTTATATCCTCAATTCGCGCAGATTCTTTTCGTCGTTTGCGAAGTTCTTCGGGATCCAACCGCGGAACAGCCAAATTTGATTCAGATATTTTCTTTTCTTCAGCAGCCTGATGTGCTTCGAACAATACCGATTTTAACTGGCGTTTGGTTTTGTCATTGTACACGGTACGGTGGATTCCACGTGTATCGTCCCACTTTTCTATTGCCTCCGGGTCTTTGCTCAAATCATTCAGAAAATCTTTGTGAAAGATCTGGTAACTGGGACGATTGATTTCTGCAGCCAGCTTCTCCCTGAAATTCAACAACGCTTCCAACACATACCACGAGTATTCGGAATGTCCCATTTTGTCTTTCGTGCGGTACAGTTCATTGTTAGAGACTTCGGCGAAATCCTGATTTTCGAGAAATTCATTTTCCTCGCGGATCCAATCCTGTATTCCTTTTTCTTTTGCCGCTTGTTCAACCCTGTCCTTCAATGCCGATAAATGTCGGACGTCATCAGCAGCGTATTCGATCTGCTGTTCGGTCAATGGCCGCAAAAACCAATTGCTGTTCTGAGCCGATTTTGCGACCTGAACACCAAGAATTTCATCGAGCAAATTGGTCAATGATGCCGGGGGATAATTGAGTAAGCTGGTCGCTGTTCGAATATCATACAAGCCCTTAGGAAAGCAACCGAGGGTATGCAGCAAACGAATGTCCTCACCGAATGCAAAAACCACCTTTTCACTGGACTCGTTTTCCAGCACAGGAAACAGTCTTTTCATATCCATACCATCGGCCAAAGGATCAATCACAAAGCAATCATCACCGGCAGCGACCTGCATCAAACAAAGCTGGAACCCGTATCGAAACCGGTTCTTGTCAAATTCGAGATCAATGGCCAGTCGGGGGGCGTTTTGCAATCGCCGCACACAATCATCGAGCTGCTCAGGTGTTTCTATCAATTCAATCTGCATCGGGATTTTCAAAATTTGATCTGCTCTTTCCGAATGAATGCTACTAAGATAATCATCTCTTCGTGCAACCTCAGAAATGAAAAAACCCCGTGGACGAATTTTCGGCACGGGGGTTTTTTGCGTCAACTCAACAATTCGATCAGGAAAGTTCTTCCTTTACAATATCAGCTATCAATTTGCCGTCTGCGCGACCAGCCATTTCTTTGGAAGCCATACCCATTACTTTTCCCATATCAGCCAGAGAAGTTGCGCCGGATTGCTCTATGATTCTGAGTACAATCTTTCGAACTTCATCTTCACCCAGTGATTCGGGCAGATATTTCTCAATGACCGCAGCTTGTTCAATCTCTACCTCAGCCAAATCTGCACGTTGTTGCTGACGATATATTTCTGCTGATTCCATACGCTGCTTGTGCAACTTTTGCAACAATTTATTGCCAACGTCATCAGGAATCGAATCTCCGCTTCCGGTTTTGGTCGCTTCGAGCAACAACGCCGATTTGATCGCCCGAAGCGCTTCAAGCGTATTACGGTCCTTGGCCCGCATGGCCGTTTTGATGTCTTCGTTTATCTGATCTGTCAATGCCATAACTAATCAACGTTGTCGTGGAGAAAAGAATTGTTTGATCGCAATTCTGACCGGCCTTCGTTCTCGCCATCGTCAGAAAGTGTGTAGCGGGAAACCTGGCTATCCGAGGAATGCGGCGGCTCTTCAAGTCGGATGTTGCGACGTTTGTACGCCGGTTCATCTTCCAGATCGGTCAGTCCGGATGGGGTTTTCAGCCGCACGGTCAATTCTTTGATGCGGTGCATCCGCTGGTTCGTCATGCGCTGAACTTCTTCCTTTGACATGGATTGTGTAGGAGCGTACAATTTCTCCTCTTCCTGATCAGTGTTTCGTTTTCCGACTTGAACGGGTACAGAATCCTGCTCCGCGGGAAGTTCATCATCCAGTGTATACACTTTGCGCTCTGGTTGTGGTTGCTCATCTTCCGGTTCGGATTGCTCTTTGGAAGAAGGAGTTTGCTCTGCCGGTTGTTCCTCAGGTTTTTTCAGATAAGGCTCTGCGTTTTCGTCCTTTTCGAACAACAAACTGCTCTGCTCAAGGCCTTCTTCAACGCTTCTTTTCTTAATGAAAGGTTCATTCTGATTCTCAGCTTCAGGTGCCGGTTCGCGGTTAACAGGAGCCGATTGCTCCGTCGGTGAGTTTACAGGATTTGTAATCGCCCGGTGGCTCGAATCCGATTCGATATCACTCAACTTGTGGTATTTCTTTTCCGGTGCTTTCATTTCCAGATCTACACCAATTTTTTGGTTGAAGCCGGTAGCAATGATCGTCACACACAGTTTGTCTCCCAGTGATTCGTC
>CAZJLZ010000083.1:0-4382 GCA_964546775.1 uncultured Cryomorphaceae bacterium
TCTCAACCTCGAAATGCCAGCGCCAGGTGGCAAAGAGTACAGATCTTTTCTGCGTGAACAAAAACAACTGCAGCGTGAAAGATTTCCGGTGAAAAACCGAAATAATACCGGCGATGATTCGGGTAGTCGGGGAAGTATAGACGCTCCGTCAACTGGACAAATGTTTGAAGGCAACACGTATAATTCCAGTGTACCGATGGACAATACCATGGCCATTTCGAACGATGGAATTCTGTTGAGTGCCATTAATTCCACCATTTGGATGTTCGATGTGGTGAATGATTCACTTTTATACAGCGGCACGTTGCACCATTTCATTGACTTTATTCTGGGTGGTTTACCTTCCAAATATGATCCTAAAATAATTTATGATCCTGTGGCAGATCGGTTTATCGTTGTTTTTCTGTATGGAAATTCACCTACCATTTCTAAAATTATTGTTGCATTTGCACAGTCATCAGATCCTACCGGAGAGTGGAATATTTACCAGATTCCGGGTAACCCGTTGAGCAATAACCGGTGGACCGATTACCCTTCTATCGCTTTAAACTCAGAAGATTTTTTCATCACGGGAAATATGATCATCCCAGGCGAGCCGTGGCAAACAGGATTTGACGGTAGTATGATCTGGCAGGTAAACAAGGAATCTGGTTTTAACGGAGCCGAAGAGTTGTCTCTCAATCTGTGGACTGATATAACATATAATGGAGGATTGATCAGGAACCTCAACCCTGTTGACGGCGCAATGTGCTTCGAAAACGACCATCACTTTTTCCTTTCCAACAGGAATTTTGATCTTGCAAACGACACGATTTTTTTACTCGAAGTAACCAATACGGTAGCAAGCGAAGAAGCAGAACTCGTTATCAATGCATATCCTTCCTCGGACAGTTATTTCCTCTCTCCCGAGGCTCGTCAGGCAGATGGCCATACGTTTGACACGAACGATTCCCGTGTTCTGGGCGCTGTTTTATTTGAGGGTTCCATTCAATTTGTACAAAATTGCCTGGACACCGTAAATGGTGTAACCGGGGTGTATCATGGTACAATTTCAGATCTCTATAACGTCCCTGAAATAAGTGGTAACATTATTTCATTTCCGACCGAGGACCTGGATATCGGATATCCGAATATTTCTCATATCGGCGAACCCGGAGTAGACGAAAATACTTTGATCTCGTTTGTGCATACCGGTCCTGAACATTTTGCCGGAACGTCTTGCATACTGTATGATAAGAATTCCGACAATTACAGTCCGCGCGTTGCTTTAAAGGAAGGAGATGATTATGTGGATATTCTAAATGGCACCTACGAACGTTGGGGTGATTACTCGGGTTCTCAGTCACATTACAACTTGCCTGGAAATGTATGGATAAGTGGTTCCTATGGAACCGACAACAAGCGTAACGGAACCTGGATCGCCGAACTGACCACTAATGGATCATATGTAAATACCGAAGAAACTGTAATTCCGGAGGAAATGAATGCATTCGCATATCCCAATCCTACTTCGGAATTTGTTTCGGTGAATCTAACCCTTCATGAATCTACATTGGCTACCATTAGCCTGTACGATATTTCAGGAAAATTCATCTCTGCCTTGTTTTCTGACAGAATTAAGCAAGGTGAAAATCTGCTGACTTTTGACGTTGCCCATCTCAACAGCGGCACTTACATCCTTCAGGTAATGAATCCGGATGGGGTAATAATCTCAGAAAAAATTATCAAGAAGTAACTTTTCTGAGTACATCGACGTCCTAATTCAGGAAAGCAAACGACGCTTTTTCCACTTTCCGACCCTCCGGGGGAGTTTTTTTTTAAATCTTTTTCCTACTAATTATCAAATGGTTAGGCTTCCATTCTGAAATTTATTGAATTTTTTTAGTACCATGTATTGCATATTACCTTTTTTTGTACATATCTTTGCAATGTCCATTACTATACAACTAGACACAACCAACAAACTAAACACAATCAACAAATGAAAACGCTCCTAATTATTTTAACATCTCTGATACTAAGCAGCACCGCATTCGGACAAACCACCACCGATCCGCAACAGGAATTGCTCAATAAATTTTCCAAAGGTTTTACACTACCCGATGAACTACGAAATACCTCTTTCTCTGAAAATGCTCTGGTAGAAATGATGATTCAGCCGGATGGCAAAGTCCGGGTGATTCAAATAGAAACCAACAACACCACGTTGCAAAAACTGATAGAATCGCGATTCAATTCTATCACATTACCAGAAAATGCCGTGGGTGAAACAGTCACATACTCAGTTAATCTACTTTTTAAAGTACTCTAAACATGAACATCGAAAATACCAAAGCACAAATGCGTAAAGGCGTGCTGGAGTATTGTATTCTTTCTATCCTTGCGCGCAAGGAGGCGTATCCATCCGAGGTTATTGAAACTCTGAAAACTGGAAAGCTTATCGTGGTAGAAGGAACACTTTACCCCTTGCTGACGCGGCTAAAAAACATGGGGCTGCTACATTATCGTTGGGAGGAATCCAAAAGCGGACCACCCCGGAAATATTACAAACTCACAGAACTGGGGCATACTTTTCTGAAGGAACTGGATGAAACCTGGAACGAACTAGAAAGCGCGGTAAAATTAACCACACAGAAAACCAACTAAAATGAACAAGACCATTTCCATAAACATCAGCGGTTTTGCTTTTATCATCGATGAAACTGCCTATCATCGAATGCAGAAGTACCTGACCACCATACGCAGCTATTTTACTTCTGCTGATGGAGTCGATGAAATTATGACGGATATTGAAATCCGAATTGCCGAATTATTTCGGGAACGGCTAGATGACACACGCCAGGTAATTGATGAAAGCGACGTAGAATATGTAATTTCTATTCTGGGTCAACCAGAAGCATTCATTGATGAAGGCGCGGAAGAAATACACCATTCGCCTTCGGGAACAACACGAAGAAAACGTCGCAGAATATTTCGTGACCCGGACCACAAATCTGTTGGAGGAGTTGCGGCAGGTATCGCTGCCTACTTCGGAACAGACCCGGTTTGGATTCGACTGGCATTTGTTCTGTTGACGCTAGGTGGCCTGGCTGGTATTCCGATTTACATCATCCTTTGGATTATCATGCCTGAAGCCAAAACGGCTGCCGAAAAACTCGAAATGCGCGGAGAACCGGTTACGGCTGAAAACATTGCACGAAAAGTCTCTGAATCGTTCGAAAAAGTAAAAAAAAACGTTGGCGGTATAACTGACTCAGATCAAGAATCTGACGTCGGAAGACGCGCCAGAACAGGGGTAGAAGATGTATTCATTTTTATAGGCAAAGTGCTCTTATTGATCCTGAAAGCCATTGTCAAAATTGTTGGTGTAATTTTTATCATCATTGCGGTAGCACTTTCGTTTGCAATCATTTCGCTTCTATTGGGAGTTGGAGATGCAAACCTCTTGCAAATCGACAATCAGTCTTATCCACTTAGTCATATTATCGACTTTTCTCATCTGGTGATCTCTCCAATGAATATTGGCTGGTGGTTTACCGTAGCGTTTTTCGTGACCATTATCATTCCTATGATCGCATTGTTATATAGCGGATTTCGATTATTGTTTGGGATGAAACACAAAATCAAAGGACTCGGAATAGGACTTTCAGTTCTGTGGTTTATTGGTTTTTTCATCCTGCTTACAGTGGGATTTAAAACCGCGAGCGATTTTGCGGAAAGGCAGGAATATTCAGAAATTGTTTCTCTGTCCGAAATGCCTGGAGATACACTTTATCTCGATGTACTGCCGGATACTTACTTCTCTGAACATTACGTCCACGGATCATACAGTCCGGTTTTCGAAATGAGCAAAATTGAAGGAGACGTAGTGCACCTCGGATATCCGAAGGTAAATGTTGTTGAAAATGTACAGGATACAATTTTTGAAATTGCAGTATTCCGTTCGGCGCGGGGAGCAAATCTCTCATCAGCCATTGAACGCGCAGAAAATATCGACTACCATTTTGACATTTCTGAACATACAGTTTCCATGCAGCCTTACTTTTCCTTTCCTAAAAACAACCGATTTCGAAGTCAGGCTATTTATGTGGAAATTCGGGTTCCGGCCGGAAAATCTGTTCACTTCAGCGAAGATCTGGATCGTGTGATTTACGATGTTAAAAACACCACCGATACACACGACCGGGATATGGTGGGTACTACCTGGACCATGCTCACGGACGGGCTCACTTGTCTGGGTTGTGATCCTGATAAAATAAAGAGTAAAAAGCGTAAAAGTCATTGATTTTGATGTTTCGCAACAATCCTGACCAACCAGACTTTTTCGCAAAAAAAAATCCGCTCGATTCGTCGAGCGGATTTTTTTCGTTCTATTTGTAGCT
>CAZJLZ010000084.1:0-6060 GCA_964546775.1 uncultured Cryomorphaceae bacterium
AATAGTAAATTAGGCCGTAAAGTCCTTTTACTGTGTTCAATATCTGGAGGAGAATTCCGGTAGTCCGACTATTGCTGCCTTTTACAGCGGGCATCATCGTACAGATTTTTTCTCCGCTTCCTATTCATTTCTGGATGTTGATGATCGGATTCAATATGGTTCTTTTGGCTGCAGTAGTGATCTGGACTCAACTTCGCAATCATTCAGGATGGCTCTTCAATTGTGTACTTGTATGCCTTTTCTTTGCTTTCGGAGGATCATTGGTCCATCTAAAAACAGTTTCATCTCATCCCGATCATTTCGGAAAAATAGAACGTATTGAATTGGTGGACGCGGTATTGACTACGACACCCGAAACCGCAAGGAACTCATATAAAACGACCCTACGGGCGAGAGCTGTTTATGCAAATGGCATGCTTCATCACACCAGCGGAGAATTTTTGATGTATGTTTCAAAAGCCACTGAAATTGATTTGCATAAAGGAGATCGTATTTTGTTGACCCGTGCACCCCGCCCGGTAGAAGGTCCAAAAAATCCCGAAGAGTTTGATTACCGCCAATACCTTTTCAACCATGGTATTACGCATCAAGTATACCTGAAAGACCCATCGCAGGCCATTATCATAGAAACGGGTTTTGAGCAAAGCATATTCGATTATTTTGATTACAGCCGGCAATGGTTGATTACAAAACTTCAGGAAGCATTAAATGACGACGATTCGTTTGGAGTGAGCATGGCACTAATTCTTGGTCAAAAAGAATTTCTGTCGCCTCAAATTAGGTCGGCATATTCAGGAACGGGTGCCATGCATGTTCTCGCCGTTTCCGGTTTGCATGTTGGAATCATTTATTTAATTCTTATGGCTGGGTTGAAGTGGATTGGAAAATCTCAAATATCGAGGCTGCTGCGCTTAATTCTGATCATCGCCGGACTCTGGAGTTATGCGATCATCACTGGTTTGTCACCTTCGGTAATGCGGGCAGCTACCATGTTTTCGGCGGTTGCGATTGCTCAGAATATCGGCCGCAACACCAATATTTACAATACACTTGCGGCAGCAGCGCTCATACTACTATGCGTTAATCCGTATTTATTGCTTGAAGTGGGCTTTCAACTATCATTTCTGGCAGTGTTGGGAATTGTATTAATTCAGCCACACATCTATTCTCTGGCGATTTTCAAGCCTTTGATACTCGATAAACTATGGCAGTTGACCAGTGTATCTATAGCAGCACAAATAGCCACTTTTCCGTTGGGGATACTTTATTTTCACCAGTTTCCCAATTACTTTTTACTATCGAATTTTATAGTTATACCTGCGGCTTTTGTTATTCTCACATTGGGAATAGTACTGATGATAAGTAGTATTTTACCCCCAGTGTTTGAAGTTCTCGGCAACCTGCTGAACACCGTAGTATACGCTTTAAATTTCTCGGTAAAAACGATCGAATCTCTGCCACACGCATTAACTTCCGGCTTGTATATAAGCCATCTTGAAACCTTTGTAATCTACTTTACGCTTGCATTCGGTATTGCGTTCATTTATCACCGTCAAATCCACTTTGTTCTGGCAATTCTTTTTTGTGGAGTGGTGTTCCTCACGTCATATTCGTGGCGATTGTATCAACATCGATCTACACCGCTCGTCGCCGTTAATCATATTTCCGGCAATATGTCCTTTAGCTTTATGGATGGAACACAGAATATTTTTGTAGCAGATTCAGCATTGCTTCACGATGACCAAAAACTGGCTTTTCACCTGAAAAATTTCTGGCACAGTCGTGGATTCAATGATGCCTTTAGAGTAAATCTGGCTTCTGACAGTGTTGTCCGGTTGCCCGGATTCTTTAAACGAGGAAATTATATTTCCTTCCATGGCTATCATATAAAATATGTTTCGGATGGAACTTTGAATAGCCTATCAAACCTCACTGAACCTCCAATAGATTTGTTGATTATGGGAGGGAAGAGTAAAGTGCAATCTACCGGAACTTATAAACAGATTGCTCTGTGCACAAGTTACCGTTACCGCCAATTGTGCTGTGACAGCATTCAGACTCCGCATTATGACGTAAGGAAAGAGGGGGCGCTGCTTATTCCTTTGGACGATAACGTTTATCCGGATATCTCCGGATTAATTGCGCGCAACTAAAGTAACCGATACTTGGGAATTTGATCAGAAATAGTTTCTTTGTGCAGCCAAATAGCGCTTTGAAAAAATCCGCACTCACCCTGTTTTTACTGGCATCCCTGCCAATGCTATCTTTCTCCCAGGAAGATGCCGTGGAGCGCGACGCCTTTTTTTGGGGGTACTATGAGTTTGAATTTGATGTCCACAATGACTGGAGCATAGGTTTCAAAAATCAAATGAGGCTCAACGAAAATGCCAGCCGTTTCGATTACACGGCTTTAGACGTCGGTGTAGAACACAAAACGACAAAATGGCTCCGATTGTCGGCTACCTATCGCTATAGCCTCAAAAATCATTGGCGCGACGGCTGGTTGAACCGCCATCAATTGCGCGGCAATATCCTTTTCCGACACAAGATCAATGACATCCTTTTCGATAACCGCAACCGGTTTCAAACGGGCCTCGAAGATACTTTTGGCGATGCAGAATCGGGAGATAACAATATTTTCTATAGAAACAGGACGCGTGTTAAAATAGATCTTTCAGCAAGATGGGATGTGTATGCCTATTTCGAAGCTTATTTCAGGATTGGTCCCGTAGGAGCGGATGACGGATACATCTACCGCACACGTTTCGGAGCCGGGGCCAACTATACGATCAATTCCCGCGAAAGCATCCGGCTTTTTGTGGTACAAGATGAACAAGTTAGAAGGAGCCGACCCAGTCAGCGTTATTTCATCGGGTTTGGCTACAACCGCACATTCGATCTGCGTTAAATATTCTAAGTCAGAAACAAATTAATTGACCCCTATTTCTTAGGAAGAAAACTGACGTTAAAATTCGGTGACGGGAAATGTAGAAGGGCCTTCTTACATTGGTCTCAGATTATACTTTTCGGGCTATAGAAGTTCTTAAAACGCTCCATTTCTCAGAAGGACCAATCCATACTTACAAGTAACAATTTTCTTTTCAGACGAGGTATTTGATAAATAAGAACAGCACTTTTTTATGCCCGCTGCGCTGATTGGATCTTTTTCTTTTTCCGCGACCAACCTTTCCATAAAATGAGTAGAATACATTTGTAACATCATTTTGGTTACATTTGTTCAACGCTGTAATCGGTTTTGACCACTGGAAGATACATTTGTAAACGCGCTATTTGAAAATTGATTAAACATATTGACAACTTGTAAGTTATAATTATTTAATTAAAGTAAGTAGTTAATATTATTAAGTGGTTTATACCCATTCTTCAGAAGAATTGAACAACCAAAGTAGGTATTGAATTACAAATGTAAACGACATGGACCTCATTGATAGAATAAAGGTGATAATGAAAGTCAACAACCTTACAGCGGCTCAGATGGCAGACGAAATGGGTATTCAAAGATCTAACGTTTCACATGTGCTTTCCGGAAGGAATAAACCCAGTTTTGAATTTCTTAGCAAACTTTTGGAACGATATCCAAAAGTGAACGCCCACTGGTTGATCACTGGAAAAAGTCAGACCAACGAAGAAGTTGTTGCGGTTCCAAAATCAACAGATGCAGAAGTCAAAACAATGGCGGATACAAGTCAAGTCGTTGACGAAAATCCATCCGAAATAGAAAGAGTAATGATATTCTATCACAACGGCACTTTCAAAACATTCATCCCGGATTTAGCAGGCAAATAAATGGATCTTATTAGCAAGCATCCATTATTTTTGTTGTTGAGGAAAAGCATCGAAGATGATCGATTTCACGAACATACATGAGAGTTGGCAAAAGGTTCTGGAACCACAGTTCAACCAAGATTATTTCCGGTCCTTGACCGATTTCGTGCAGGAAGAAGCCACCCGACACACAGTATACCCGGAAGCTTCTACCATTTTTCGTGCGTTTAATGAATGTGCGTTCTACGATACACGGGTTGTCATTCTGGGACAGGATCCCTATCATCGCCCCGGACAAGCACATGGACTGTGTTTTTCAGTAAAAGAGGGAGTAAGAATTCCGCCCTCGCTACTTAATATTTTGAAAGAGCTCCGGGATGATGTGGGTTGTCTAATTCCAAAGAACGGTGACCTTAGTCAATGGAGCGCGCAAGGCGTATTATTATTGAACGCCACACTAACAGTCCGAGGTTCGAGCCCTGGATCTCATCAAAACAAGGGATGGGAGAGATTTACCGATGCGGTGATTGAAGCCCTTGCCACTCAACGGAAGCATCTGGTTTTCATTTTATGGGGAGCTTATGCCCATAAAAAGGGAGAACTCATCAATGAGAACAACCATCTCGTACTTCGTGCTGCACATCCTTCACCATTTGCTGCGCACAAAGGTTTTTTTGGTTGTCGCCATTTCAGTATGACCAATGAATACTTGCTTTCAAAGGGTTGCAAGCCTGTTAATTGGTGTCTGAAAGAAATCGGGATGCCTCAGGAAATAGAATTTCTTACCCGTTGAGAATACTCTCGCAAAGCTTGTGACATAGGTATTTCATTAACCTGCATACTGCTTAAAATTTCTATGGCTGCAAGTGCATGAGTCAACTGTTCCCCTTCGTCATCACCTGCTATTTCTATTTTAAGAGCTTCGCCTTCTACAAAGGCTTTCTCGGCTTCGAGTAATTCGTCGAGCGTATGATTCTCTACTAGCTTCTTTATAACTGGTATTTTCATGACAATTGATTGAGCAATTCGACGACACTTTCTTCTTTGGATGTAGCGCTTCCTGCTACCAATTCACCTGACTTGAAAACTGCAAAGTAGGGGAGGTTGTCAACTCCGGCCATTTTTCGTGCTTTTTCGTTCTCTTCGGCATTTACTTCCAGAAACTGAATCCCGGAAAAACGATCATCTTCTGATAATCTCCGGTATTTTGGAGCGAATAATTTACAGGATCCACACCAGTCTGCAAAGTACTTTACTACAACTCTATCTTGATCCTGAATTATTTGGGGGAAATTCTGATCGTTCGCTTTTTCTACTGCCATTTCTTTTGATTTTGCATACAAAGATAACGGAAGGAAGACAGACAGGATCGTGAAAACGATTGGAAATTCTGATGCATTGTTAAGCTGCATCTATGCAATTAAACGCGTCGACAGCTTTACCGGAAGCCGGTTAGTTCATCATCCAGATGATGAGAACGATCATTGCTAAAATCATAATCGCAAAAGTGACCGGGCCGGCAATTTCTGGTAAGTTGTGATCGTTTGATTCCATTTTTTGTCTTTTGGTTTGAGGGTGGCACAAAGATATAATTGTAGTGTAATTCACACAAGCTGTGAAAAGAAATAGAAATAAACCACTGTAATGCAGCAGTTAATACAGCATTTTATTTGAAAATTATTATTTTAGCCACAATGAAACGCGAATGCATAGAATGTGGAAACGAATTCATAGGCAGAGCTGATAAAAAGTTTTGTGATGATTTCTGCAGAAACGCTTACCACAATAAAAATAACCGTGGAGACAGCGCTTTTGTGCGCAATGTGAATAAGATTTTGTTGCGCAACAGAAAAATTCTCGAGAGTTTTAATCCGGAGGATAAGGCCAAAGTGCACCGTAACAAATTAGTAAATAACGGTTTCAATTTCAACTATTTTACGAGCACATATACCACCAAGGCTGGAACAACTTATTATTTCTGTTACGAAAAAGGCTATCTCCCTCTTGAAAATGAATGGTTTGCTCTGGTCACGAATAACGAATTGCGTTGATTGAGTCTTCAACACAAGATTAAATTTAGGTTGAGCTATTGCCAGCTAATCATTATTTTCGGGCTCTGTTAAAGGAACCACGAAACCCTCAATCTTATTTCTCATGAAAAAAACTTTACTTGTTTTAGCTGCTTGCTCATTTACTGCATCACTTTTAGCTCAATGTGGTATTGAATCCGGCGATCTGGTCATCAATGAATTTATGGCCCGCAACATTGTTTAT
>CAZJLZ010000085.1:0-2874 GCA_964546775.1 uncultured Cryomorphaceae bacterium
CCTTTGCGAGTTGATCGGCGTATGCTGCGTCGGAAGTGGTTCCTTCGGCTCTGATATCCTTTTCGTCTTTCACCGCGCAATAGTGCATGATTTGCGGATTGTCGCGAATGACCGAAGCAATAATCGAAGAATCGAGTCCGCCGCTCAGAAAAGTACTGACCGGGACATCAGCAACCATTCTCAATTTTACCGCGTCCTTCACCAATTCTCGCAACTCTTCGCATCGATCACTGTACTTTGCAGCCACAGTTACCTTTGCCGGCGACCAGTAGCGTTGAATCTTAAAATCACCGGAACGCAGATCCAAACAAAGAAAGTGAGCGGGAGGTAGACGTTTGATGTGTCTGAACAAAGTTTCGTCACCTGGAGAATACTTGAAAGTAAAATATCGCTGAAGGTTTTCAGTCTCGAGTTCAGCCGGAATTCCAGCGGCGAGAATGGCTTTGATTTCCGATCCGAAATGAAGCGATCCATCGTGCCATCGATAATACAATGGCTTAATTCCCATCTTGTCGCGCACCAGGTAAAATTTTTGAGATTCGCGGTCGAGGTACGCAAATGAAAAATCTCCGTTGAGTTGATCCAGCGCCGCGAGCCCGTTTTCAGCCAGCAATTCCAGCAGCACTTCGGTATCTGTATCAGATCGGAAAGGGATCTGGTGCTTGAGGCTTTCTTTCAGCGCCAGAAAATTATAGATCTCACCATTGAATGCCAATACACCTTTGCGTTCGTAAGACATCATGGGTTGCTCACCGTTCTTTGAGAGGTCAATGATCGCGAGCCGTGTGTGGCCAATAAAAACATTCCGATCACCCCATTTTTCGACGTACGCCCCTTTTCCGTCGGGCCCTCGATGCGCGAGAGCATCGACCATCGCACTGCCGCTCCAGTCTTGTGTACTCACATAACCCGCTATTCCGCACATCGCTTCAACACAATTTTAAAAATCTCTTGGTAATGACCTGCCATTTTAGCCGCCGTAAATTCCTGCTCGTATTTTAATCTGGAAGAAGTTCCGAAAGAAATACAAGCCTGAGGATGTTGGCAAAAGTAAAGTAACTTATCAGCCAGTTCCGCGTGGTCTTCTGTTTTCACAATGAAACCATTTTGTCCGTCGATGACCGATTCGGTAATTGCTCCGCGATCGGTAGAAATTACCGGTAGGGCTGCAGCCATGGCTTCTACAATGGCCCACGGATGTCCTTCAGGATGTCGCGGCACGAATACAAAAACATCGGCACCGTTGAAAGCCTTCCATTTTTCTGTTCCGCTGATAGCGCTTCGGATAGAGACATTTTTGAGCTCGTTCTTTTCAATGATGGCCTCACATTTCTGCCGGAAAAGCGGATCATCCCAGGATCCGTAAGCGTGTAACTCGGTTTTATCCTGCAGCTTTGATTCCGAAGCCAGTGCATTCAACACCAAATCGAAACCCTTCCCCGGAAGAAAGTTGGATAAGTACAGAATCTTCAACTTTCCGGCTATTGGTTGATGTGATCCGCGCAGTTGCGGAAAATCGGCTCCGTTGGGCGCCACGAAAATTTTTTCGGGTGAAAAGAAATCAGAAAATACAGGCTTTAGTTTTTCTCCGAGAACAATAACGCCCTCGGTCTTATTCAGGCAGAACCGCACCCAGGTTTTCACCAAACCAGAACGTTGGTGAAACCACGTTTTAAAATTGCTGCCGCGCAGTTGAACCATCACCGGAACTCCTGACATTCGCAACGCGAGAATGAAAAGGCTGTCTTTGACAAAACCCACTGTGGTCTGACTGATGGGCACTAATGCGAGATCGCCTTCTCTTCGTTTCGCGAGACGGTAGAGTTCATGAGCCGATGCAAAACTGCGCATCAATTTGCGCCAACCGAATTTTCCCATCTCCCCCACCGATTCATTGAGCGTGGTGTTGAAATGAATCAGCTCAAAATCATCTGAAAGCGAAGAAGACAACAGCACTTCTGTCGCAATGGCTGGACCGATATACGGTGGTGGTAATTTCCCGAGGAGAATGATCCGTGGTTTATGCATTGACTATTTTTCGTTTCACCGGAATGGCCGCGAAGGCAAAACCTGTCATCAAAACATAAATAAACGGAGCATACATCGTAGGCGTCGTAGAAATGGAAAACAACAGCGTAGAAATCAACAGCCCAAACAACAAAAACCGCTGATTTTCCGGCAACACCAACGTGCTTTTAAACACCTGGAAAAGCAACATCACATAGAGAAACAGACCGAAAATTCCGGTGAAAAACAGTAGGCGGATAAAATCGTTGTGTGCACCGATTCCCACAAACTGGTAGACATAACTGAACGTGAGCGGTATTCCGAAAAACTGAACGAGAATGGACTGTTCGCTTAGCAATTCGAGCATGAACAGCCATCGGCCTACCCGTCCGTGTAACAATCGATCGGTGTCCTGCTCGCCGGAATACACCTCCATATCCGTCTCGATGAGCGGAGCAATTGTATCCTCAAAAATCTCCTGTCCGAAATAGATTGCAGCCACACCAACCACCACCAATCCGAGCATTCCGGCGCCTTTGTTGACTTTAAGGTTGTACATCAGAAAAAGCGCCGCTATGACACCAAAAACGATATAACTCGCCACGTGATGCATGTTGACCAGGGCCAGGATGGAGACTGCAGCAATGATCCCGAGGTTCATCACTGATTTCCGGACCGATCTCCTGTTGATCTTATCCCTGAAATAAAAATACCCTCCTGCAAGTGCAGCGAGAGCGATGTAAATTCCGTAGCTGACTACATCACCGAAATTTCCCTGGATCCGGGCCATTCCGCGACTTTCTTCCATTCTGATCGGACCGGTAATCAACTCGTAAACCAATATCACGGCCACAATCACCGCTGCAT
>CAZJLZ010000086.1:0-5826 GCA_964546775.1 uncultured Cryomorphaceae bacterium
CCTTATTTGGCATTTTCTTCTAATTCAAATTTTGTAAAAATCATTCCCCGCCCAATATACCACTTTCCCCTAACTACAAAACAGCCAGTTATCCACATTACCGCGCACCAAATCATGGCCACAAAAAAACCCGGCGTTTCCACCGGGTTTAAATCTTTTTAGAAAAAGTGAAGCCGTCTAGTTGTTCAACATCACCGGCATCACCAGCATCAACACGTCGGTCTGCTCTTCGGAGCTTTGGGGAATCAGAATTCCGGCGCGGTTGGGGGCGCTGAGTTCGAGCAACACCTCGTCGGTTTCGATGTTCGCGAGCATGTCGATCACAAACTTCGAGTTGAAACCAATCTCCATGTCCTCGCCTTCGTAGCTGCACGTCAATCGCTCGTTCGCTTCGTTCGAAAAGTCCGGATCCTCGGCAGAAACAGCGAGTTCCTTTCCGGTGATTTTTAACCGAACCTGGTGCGTGGTTTTGTTTGAGAAAATAGACACCCTTTTTACCGAGCTCAGAAATGCCATCCGGTCGATTGTCATTTTATTCGGATTGTCCTTCGGAATCACGGCTTCGTAATTCGGATAGTTCCCGTCGATCAGGCGCGCAATCAGAGAAATATTGTCAAACGAAAACCGAACGTTGGTTTCGTTGAATTCGAGTTTTACGGGCGAATTGGTCGATGCAAAAATAGCGCGCAACAGATTGAGCGGCTTTTTTGGAATGATAAACGAAGCCTCGCTGCCGGCTTTTACATCGGTACGCGTGTACCGCACGAGTTTGTGGGCGTCGGTGGCCACAAAACGAATGTGCTCTTTTGAAAGCTCGCAGAACATTCCGCTCATGACCGGACGCAGATCGTCGTTGCCCGTTGCGAACAATGTAGAATTGATGGCATCGGCCAGTACTTCGGCTTCGAGCGTTACTTCTGTGGGTTCGTCAATGGTCGGGTTTTTCGGAAACTCCAGTCCGTTCTGTCCGGCCAGTTTGTATTTTCCGAAATCAGAAGAAATCTCGATTCCGAAAGTTTTTTCGTCAATGGAAAAAGTCAGCGGTTGCTCGGCAAAAGTTTTCAGCGATTCGAGCAGCTTTTTGGCGGGAATGGCGATCACACCAGAATCACGCGCCTCGACTTCCATGGTTGCGGTCATCGTACTTTCCAGGTCGGAGGCAGAAAGCGTCAGCACTCCATCGTTGATTTCGAACAAAAAATTATCGAGAATAGGGAGTGTATTGGATGTGTGTAAAACGCCTCCCAATAGTTGCAACTGCTTTAGCAGAGCCGTGCTGGATACGATGAATTTCATATGAAAATCTTTTGAAACTTAATTTTTGATGGGTTACAAATATAGCTCTTTACGCCTAGCAGTCGCCAGCGATTTATCCACACCCCGGACACAATTGTTTAAAAGTCGAGTTCGTGCGTAAAGGCTTGTTTCGGAGTCAAAAACGCATTGAACACAAAGCGTTGAACACGGAACAATTCCTGGCCATCGAGCGTTGCGTACATGATTTCAGGATCGTATTCAGCGGGATCACCACCTTCCGTTTGACCCGGAAATGCGGGGCGCAAAAATAATTTGAGATGCTTGCTTTCCGCAGGTTCGTTGGCAGAAATTATGATTTCAAAACTCGGATCCTGGGCAAGAACTGAATCCTTCTGGTGCTGCTCGAAAGCCAGGTCGTAGGTTTCACTTCCGGCACGTTTATAAAGCAGTAAATAATCCTTTACCCTGGAAGTATCGAAATCCGCTATGGATGTATTTGCAGGTAATTGAAAAAGACTCAGATCGTTCCCTCCCTTATATTCTATGGCGAATGATCGGTCGGGGTGCAAATGATTGTGCACTTCTACCCGGTTAATATTCAAATCAGGATACCTGAAAATTATCCGGTCGCGCCATTCCAGTTCATCGGTAAAAAAGCGTGAATTGAGATAACCATAAAATGACTTCATCGTCATCACGTAAGGAATCTCCGTCCTTCCCTGGTCCGGTCGTTCCAGCACCATATAAGTGCCGCGCTGATCTGCCGTCATCAATCCTATATAATATGATTTAATGGGTTCTCCTTGTCGGTCAAACACCTGAACGAATTTATGCCTTCCGGCCATCATACGCAGAATATTCTCTCGTCCGCTTTTGGCAACGGGATGTTTGATTTCGAGCAGGTGCAAGGTTTTCAATATGAGATCAATTCCATCCTCCCGCGCACGGTACCGATCATTGATCATCCAGATTCCATCTTCACCCCTGGCAATACTGGCCTTACTCCCTTCGGAATCCGTTATGTCTACTCTGCCCACTGCAGAAGTATCTTCAATCGCAAAATCTGCCGTTGTCAACGGAGAAGCTGCATACGGATCACGCTGTGTTACCCAATAAATTACGGCCGCCAACACACCCAAAATCAGTACGAGAACAAGAATTTTTTTCATGACAATTTTTTAGGTTCTGGTGTATTTTCTTCTGCGGATAACGTACTGCACGAATCCCAAAACGAAAATCAGCAATACGGGGAGCACGATATTCAGAATTTGCCATTGCAGGCGTTCAGAAAGCAATCGCTCCATATCCAGTTGACGCAACGTAACATTCCGAGAACGAATGGAAATCAGGCTGGCATCACCGAGCATATAATTCACCGCATTCACGAGAAATTCCCGGTTTCCGTACAATTTGCGACCCGCGTAGCGGTCAAAACCAAGCGGGTAAATCTGACCACGTGACCGGTTTACCTGATTCCGCGCAACATCTCCGTCGGCGACCACAAGCATGCTGGTCGGTTCGCTTTCTTCTTTGAAACCGAATTCCTTGTCGTCGGTCAGCAACGGTGAAAGTCGATTTTTAAACGTCGATTCAAAGGTGCCTTTGAGCAAAACAGCCACCGGTTGATTGGGGCTTCGGTTGTTGCCAAAGTCCGGATCGATGCGCACAATGTTTAGGCTAACTCGAGCAGGATTACGGAAAATCCGTGTGTACGGAGAGGTAGTGAGTAAAATATTTTTTTCTATGCCTTCCCGGGGCAAGGTTTCTATGCTGCTCACAAACTCCATCACGATCGGATCGAGGTTGCTGACGATCGGATGATTGGTTTCTGAAACAATAAGCGGTGTGAAGTACCACGGAAAATATTCCATCTGCTGCTGGTTGCCCATGGGGCCGGTCATGATTCCGATGGGAGCGCAGGTACGGTCAATCAACAGATTCTTTTGGATGCGCACTCCGTATTTAAACAACTGATCGTCCAGATTCAGATCCATTGGTCGCGACATGAAGATGTCGCTTCTTTCGAGGCTGTCCATACTGGCGTCCATTGCGTCGAGCAACCAAATTACCTTGCCGCCGTGCATCACGAACTGGTCAATGATGTATTTATCTTTATCATCCACCGGCTGTGTCGGTTTCGCTACAATCAGTGCATCGTAAATATTCTCTCGGTAGGTGGTTTCGCCAACCCTTTTCGTCAACGCATTGATTTGTCCGTCAATCTGCACGTAATCCACTTCATAGAATTCGTCCAGTCCTTGTGCAATGTCGCCGGTTTCCATTTCATCCAGTTCGTCGTGGCCCTGCAAAAAGGCAACTTTCGGCTTTTCAGCCTGGTACAACTGGTAAAAAACATTCATTAATTCGTACTCCAGGTTATTGATGGAGTTGTTGATCATTTCGGCATTGGGTAATCGCTCCTGACTTTTCAGCAGTTGCAGCGGCAGGGTTTTTCC
This sequence comes from uncultured Cryomorphaceae bacterium, assembly GCA_964546775.1. Taxonomy (GTDB): domain Bacteria; phylum Bacteroidota; class Bacteroidia; order Flavobacteriales_D; family SKUL01; genus SKUL01. Next base: position 3,714 of record CAZJLZ010000086.1, read on the forward strand.
ACGGAAAGTAACTTCTGCTGCCGGAAAAATGATCTTCTCGCTAACGCCGTCTTTCTCGCGAATCTGCAAAGTGGTATACCTCAACCCCGAATCTATCAGCTTCCGGTAATTCTCTTCACGGGTAGTTTTGTCTTCCACCTCTGACGGATTGATAAATTCAAACTCGAGATTTCCGCCGCTATAGGCGCGCATTTCCTGAAGCTTCTCGCGGGTAGCAGTTTCGAGCTGCTTGAACATAGCCGGATAATCGCCTTTTAAATATACCTTCAGGTAAACGATCTCATCGAGGTCTTCGAGAAACTCAATGGTATTGTCGGTGAGTGTATGGCGCTTTTCGGAAGTCAGATCCAAACGGATAAAGAAGATGGAGCTCAACCATGCGAGGGCTCCGATAATGAGGAAACTCAGCAGCAATTGAACGATATCGCGGGTAGCAGATTTATTTCTCATCTCACCATTTTCTGCTTTGAAGAACCGTTTTCGTCAACAGGATAAATACCGCAAGGAGCGCCGCAAAGTAAACCACATCCCGCGAATCGATCACGCCGCGACTCATGCTGTTGTAATGTTCCAGAATTCCGAGTTTCTGAACGAAATTATCAAGCGGCCCCATTAGGGCAAATGAACTTATGGACTCAAAACCGATGTACACAAAGAAGCAAAGAAACATGGCGACAACAAATGCTATAACCTGATTTTGAGTAATACTCGAAGCAAAAACGCCGATGCTCACAAATGCCGTAGCCAGAAACAACAATCCGAGATAGGAACCCCATGTACCGCCCATATCAATATTTCCGGGAGGATTTCCGAGTTGGTAAATGCTGAACATGTACACCAGTGTTGGCAACAAAGACAGCAAAACAATAACCACTCCGGCGATGGTTTTGGCGAAAATGATCTGCAAATCGGTAAGTGGCCGGGTGTACAGCAACTCGATGGTGCCGGTTCGTCGCTCCTCAGAGAAAGTGCGCATGGTAATGGCCGGAATCAGGAACATAAAAACCCAGGGAGCTAATGTGAACAAGGGTTCGAGAGATGCATATCCCAAATCCACCACATTGAAGTTGCCCGGGAATACCCAGAGGAACAAACTGCTGAGCACGAGGAAAATTGCAATGGCAATGTACCCAATCAATGAACTTAAAAAACTTTTAATCTCTTTGGCGAGCAATGCCAGCATAGGCAGAAGTATTCTTTTGAGGATTGCGAGGGCGTCAAAATTAAGCTTTTTTATCCGCAACACAGATGAAGAGAAGTCCATGAAACCTGCAAAAATTCAGGATTTTTAACGTTTCTAAGACGTGGTTTCGGCGCGTTGAACCGACCATGCCTCAGGCCGTGCTTCAAATAGCGGCTTTGTTTCTTTCCACACCAAACGAAACAAATCTGACTGTCGGTAGCGTTCCAGGTCGGAAGGATCGTTCCAGTAGCTGTAGGTAAAAAAGATATTCGGTTGGTCGAGATCGCGCAGTAACTCCAGGTGCTGGCATCCTTCGAAATTGCGAATCCGCATTTTGTGCGTCCTGAAATGAGCAAGGAAAGTATCTACCCCCTCCGTCCTGAATGTCATTTTAACGATTCTTATGATCATACAAACTCTATCCTTACCGATTGATTAATCTTCAGCCCAAGCAAAGAAGCTGCTGCTCCTCCGGCACCAAATGCCCCGCGGTTGATGGCTATCTCGAGGTAACCACTCGATCCGAACAAGGCCAATCGTTCGCCTTCGGACACATTGTTGTACGCTTCGCTGATGTCACGGATAACGGAATTGCTGCCACCATAAACCACGCGAAATTTCCTGCCTTTGGCGCTTTCCCGAAACAGATTTCGCGTAATATTGGTAATGGCGTTGCCGTAGCTATCGATGTAAATGATGCTTCCTTTTATGGCATTGGGCTCTACCACCGGACGGAACATACTGCGCTGTTTGAGTTCGGTCCTGCGCTTTCCGATAACTTCGGGTGTTCCCCCCCGAAGTAAATGACAGGCGGCGGGCACAAAAACATCTTTGGTAGGAAAAGTCAGATCGTCCACGTCCTGAGTGAGGCTGAGTTCAAATACATCGTCGGGTTCACCATCAATCAGCAATGAAAAGATTCCGTTATCG
>CAZJLZ010000087.1:0-3419 GCA_964546775.1 uncultured Cryomorphaceae bacterium
AAGCGATTTTTTTCTTTTTCTACAAATTCAATCAACTCTTGAGGCATACGCCATACCTGTGGATCGCGACATTCGTGTTCTGCGAAAAAATTCTGTACAATCTGGCCCCAGATTTCAGGTTCAAGATGTCGGGCAGCTACCGGATACGATTGTTCCAGAATTCCTTTTACAACATTAAAAACCAAGCGGCGGTAATGGCCGAGCCGTTCCGGGGAGTCCACCGGTAAATTTACCGGTTTTCCATCGCGGCAATAGCCGGACATCTGCGACTGAAGCGAGTGTGTGCTATCTTTCAACATGAGCGGTCTGCCAGGTTTTTGAAGTGATTTTTCGCAACTGGTCCATTTCATTTCGAAGAACTTCCAAGCCGGGGATGTTAAAATCCCGTTCTAGCAAAACAGGAACCGGATTTAACTTTGGAAGGGTCCATTCAAACAATTCATACACAGGATCAATAATATCCTGCCCGTGGGTGTCAATGATGAGATCTGGGGCAACCTGTTCGTGTCCTGCCATATGAATGTAGGCCACCCGATCCAGCGGTAGTTTCGAAATGAAGTTCTTCGCCTCATAACCATGATTGAAAGCATTGACATAAACATTATTGATATCCAGCAACAACTGGCAACCAGACTCCTGGACGATTTGTGCAATGAATTCCGATTCATTCATTTCGGCTCCGACCGGGGTGTAATAAGATACGTTCTCGATTGCAATGGGTCGTTCAAGAAATTCCTGAACTTGTTTTATCCGTTGTACTATATGTTGTACAGCGTCGTCACGAAAAGGTATGGGCAATAGGTCATACAAATGGGCATTGTCGCATTTGCTATAGCTGAGATGTTCGCTGTAAATTTGCACCTCATGTTCTTTCAGGAATTGTTTCAACTGTTTCAGGAAACCCCAATCAAGTTCGTCGGGGCTTCCTATGGACAGCGAAAGACCATGACAAAGAACCGGGTATTTTTCCGAAGCGGATTTCAGAATTTTACCCCAATATCCGCCCATACCCATCCAGTTTTCGGGTGCGAATTCAATGAAATCCGGTGCACCCGAATCCAGATCGATCATCTTTTGCGCCATTTCGCGTCTGAAGCCAAGCCCTATTCCTGATACCATTTTCCTCTATAATTTAAAAAGCCACGAATTACTTCATGGCTTTTACACATTGATTAAACACCACACGAAACTGGAATTTATTTCTCCGGTGTTTCTTCGGTACGTTTTTCTTTGGTTTTTGCTTTTTCGGCATCGCGCTTCATGGCTTTCTCACGGGCAGCGTCACGTTCCTCCTGAGTAGCTTTTTCACCACACGAACCTTCTCCGGTTTTACCTTCGGGAGTTTTGGTTTCGTCGTCAGCAGCTTTGGCTTTCTTGTCCGATTTATCCTCTTTTGCTTTTTCGCCGCATGAGCCTTCACCACACTTCAGTTCAACCTCACGGTTGTTCATAAACTGAATAGGGTTGTTGTTGGCCAGCAATTCGCTGCGCAGTTCCGCACCTGACCCGAGATCTTCAAAAAGCTTCGTGTCGTTGGCCATAGCGTTACCAGTTGTAAATGCACCCAACACGAGCGCTCCTGTCGCCAAGGCTGAAATCTGAATTGATTTTTTGTTTTCCATAATGTTTGGTTGTTTTTCCTCAAAAGAGGATGGATTTGAATAGTGATAGTAAAGTTAGAGAAATTAGTGAACTTTACTACTCCGCATATGCTCTTTCTTTTGAAGGTATATAGAGATAAATTTTGGTGATTATTTTTGAATTCATGCGAGCTGAATATTTGATTATAGCATTGGGAACACTTTTTTGTTCAGCCAAATTATGCTCACAAAATCAAGAACATTTGTCGGAAATGCAGCTCCGTGAATTACCCATCACAAAAAATACCATCAATTTTGAAATCAGCGGCAATGCATTGGTTTATTCCCTGAATTACGACAGGGTGTTGCTGCAAACCGAATTCTACAAAGGTACACTCCGGATTGGTGCCGGAGTGCTGCCATATCCTTCTGAGGTGAAGGAGAGCCGCAATTGGATTTTCATTCCCATAGAATACAACAATCTGTTTGGCCCAAAGAATCATTTCCTGGAATTGAGTATTGGCACAACCTATACCCATTCTTTTCAAGGGGCAAATCATTGGGTAACCGGAAGAATCGGATACCGGCTTCAGGGTTTCAATACCGGTTTCTTTTTTCGGGCAGGACTGGTCTTGCTGTATATTCCTTATGCCAATCCGCAGGCTTTTAATTATGAAATTCAGGATTTCACATTTCCACTCCCCGCAGTGGCGTGGGGAATTTCATTCTAGAAAATGCATTGTAGGACGGTGGTCCCGATTGAAAGGTTATTTTTGTGGCAATCTCACCTAAACAAACCATAGTTATGAGCAAGTTCCATGTTTTGTGGGTAGCGTTAATGCTGTTAATTTTTACTGCATGTTCTCCCGCAAATAAAAAAGAAGAAACCCAGACAAATGAAGCCGAGGATTGGCAGCCAAATGCCGAAGAAGCCTACGTTCCTGAACCCGATGAGGATGGCTTTGTATGGCAAACAGATCAGTTTGCGGATGTCAAAATTATCCGCTACAGAATTCCAAATTGGGATAGCTTGACTGTTCAGCAAAAAGAATACGCATACTACCTGACCCAGGCGGGACTTGCCGGCAGGGATATGATGTACGATCAGAATTACCGGCACAACCTGACCATTCGCAGAGCGCTCGAAAATATCTATGAAAATTACAAGGGCGACCGGGAAACTATTGGCTGGAACCGCTTTGAAACCTATCTGAAACGCATTTGGTTTTCGAACGGAATTCATCACCATTATTCAAATTCAAAAATCCTTCCGGCTTTTAGTCGTGAATATTTCGATGAGTTGACAGCAGCTACGAACACTACACTTTCTGAGGAAGTGGTAACCGTAATATTTGATCCTACCGTAGATGCGAAAAAAGTAGAGCAAAATCCCGACAAGGGATTGGTCGAAAGTTCAGCGGTTAATTTTTATGGTCCTGATGTTACTACTGCAGAAGCTGAAGCATATTTTGCTTCTGTAACAGAAAAAGGCGCTAAACGACCGGTTTCTACGGGACTGAATTCTAAACTTGTAAAGAATGAAGCCGGTGAAATCGAAGAGCAGGTATACCGCGTTGGAGGCTTGTACTCAGAGGCACTGACCGAAGTGGTTGGTTGGCTGAAAAAAGCCGAAACGGTGGCAGAGAATGATAAACAGGCTTCTGCACTGCGCCAGTTGATTAAATATTATGAAACCGGCGATTTGGAAACCTGGGACATTTATAACATTGCCTGGGTGAATGCCACAGACGGCGACATCGATTACATCAATGGATTTGTTGAAGTATACAACGATCCGATGGGATATACCGGTTCTTACGAGAACATTGTTCAGATCAA
>CAZJLZ010000088.1:0-3379 GCA_964546775.1 uncultured Cryomorphaceae bacterium
AAAAGAGGGGGACCGAATGATCCCCCTCTTTTTTTGGGTGCTGCTTAACGAAACATCTTAGACAGCCTTATAATTATAACCAAAACCTCTCTGAATAATGTTCTGCCAACGCTCCGTCAGCATTTTTACTGCACCCAAAAAGTTTATGCTTTCATTCGGTTTTAAAAAGTATCCATTGGCACCGCGAACGTAACAATTGGCGACGATGTCCTTATCTATATTCTTTGTGAAAATGAAGACAGGTATGTTTGCGAACTGTCGGGCGCTGTTGATGCGATTCAGCAGTTCAAGACCCTCGGCAGCGTTGGGGAAATCCACGTCCAGAATAATTAAAGAGGGAAGGTCCAATCGAAATGAATGAACATGTTCTCTTTTGACCATATAGTCTTCTACTCCTTCCATTGTAGACAAATGGTTGATGCCCACCTGGGTCTCACCGGCTGTGAAGTAGCGGGTGATCTGAGTGCTGTCTACGGCATCGCGGTCGATCAGTAAAATATTTTTCATATGCTCTTTGTTTCGTTTTTGTCTGCAGTTTCCAGTTGCATAACTTCAGGAATCCTGAACTGATAATGTTTTTCAGCGAGTTTTGCCTGAAACCATTCGTGAAACACAATGTGTTCGTGACTTTTAATTTTCCACGAATATTCCGGTTCGTCGCTTTGAAGTAGAAAGAATAACTGTTGATTTTTAAAGTATGTTTTTGCAAAGTCGAAGCTGTTGCGCTCGAGGCTGCGAAGTATCTTTAATATGGCTTTATCACGCGGTTTGAAGTTGCGTTCATCGCTGGTGCGGCTCATGTGCTTGCGCAGCGATTCGATTGAAAGATCCGCCAGCTCATCCAACTGCATCTCCACCAGACACAAAATGCACATCAGACGGATTCCGATATTCCATCCTTCGGGATCGGTATCCATTAAAATGTTTTCACTGTTGAAGACATTGTATGCCTTAAAGAATTGCTGTTGATTGAACAGGATACATCCTTTTGTATACTGTAGTTTGCATTTTTCGTAGGGCGCTACATTTACCAGGTCAGATTGCAACATGGTTTCTGTAGTCTCCAAAGAATTTTCAATGTCACCTTTGAAATATTGTACCTGACCTTTCAAGGTGGTGAATACAATGTGGTTGTAGCTACCCAATCCCGCTCCTTTAAAACTATTTTCTAAATTCTCCAACGCGTGGTCGAATTCGTGAAGAAGGAAGTCGTTGAAAGCCAGGTTGGCATAAGCAACTGACAATCGGATTTCGGATTTAAGTGCTGGACGAGTTTCAATTAAATGAACAAGTCGTTTACCTGCTTCTTTAACGGAATTGTAATCGCCTAAGGTCTGGTGGTATTCCATTTCGAAATACAAGGCATACTGTCCAACCATTGCCACATCTGTCTGTTCGAAAAGATCCTGCAAGTCAGAAAGAGCCTCCATTAATATACCAACCTGTTCATTCTGGCTGGATTTCCGGTCAACTACAGTATAATAGCGGGTATTCCATTCCAGTGCTTTATAAATGGCATCCCGTCGTTTTTCTGCCTCTTGAACCTGAACATACAATGTGTTGAACCTTTCTTCACCTTGAGCGAGTCCTTCATGGTTTAATTGAATCCGTAGCGCTGATACCATCAGATCGTACAATTCGTATTGTTCGCATTTCTTAATTTGTTCGCGAAGTAGTTGCAAAGCGGAGGTCTCGTTTCCGCGACCCAATAAATTGACGATTAGAACCCAGTTCTTGGTGCATTCCTGGCGGGCACGGAACCAGTCGCTATAACTGTTTTGACGGGTAATATTTAGATCCAGTAAAAATGAATCAAATATTTTATTGCGCAGTCGAATCAAAAACTTATTGAAGTCGTACTTATTCAACTCAGGACTCACCATTGCCTTTAAAGCATCGTAGCTGAGCCCCGGATTTTTTAACATCGTCTCAAAAACCAGTGCAGCTTTACTGATTTTAACCTTCTTGTTGCGGTCGAATGCTACCAGGTAGTTGCCGGCCACTTCCGCCTCAAATGGCTTCAGGCGCGCCAGCACCTCTTTTAGTTCCTGATATATATTCGCCTTTTTCATGATGCTAATGTCTGGTAAAGGTACTTCTTTTTTCCATGAATCCAAATAATATCGGCATTTTTATTTTTTTGCGTGAAAATAACGATGTCTCAAAAACGACATTTATTCCAATTATTTATACTCCAAAGAGCCAATATTTGTTTCATCAAAAAAAAACAACGAAACTCAATCTTTAAAACCCTCCAATTATGACTTCATTAATCGCTTTTATTATCGCCCTTACATTCGGAACAGCAAACGTAAATTTCCAGGACGTACAATCTACTGATCAAATTCAGATGAGTAAAGACGACGGCATTGGAGCAAGTGGAGACGGCGGACAAGTGACTGATGATCCTGAAGATCGCGGATAGTCAACCATATAAAATTTCATGCGTTTGTTATACTATTTGAGGTAGTTTCAACGCAATACTACAAGAAGGACGGCTTTGCCGTCTTTTTTGTTTTGTAGACTTATTGAGTCGAACGTAAGTGATAGCGAAGCGTTTTCCGCTCGTTGATCCAATCAAAACCCAATGAAAATCACGCAGCGATCTTGTATTAAATCAAGTTCCACCTTATCTTTTGAATAATTTCTGCAAGAAAAATTGGGCAGGCGATTAAAAGAGTATAATATTGTGGAATGCTATGAATAACCATCTGAAGCAGAAAATCGTTAAACCACCTATTATCTCAGAGGGTATGAATAAAGAAAACTTAGTGATCATTTTTGCGCGCAACCCGGTGCTGGGTAAGGTGAAAACGAAGCTGGCGCGTGAAATAGGCGATGAAGGCGCTCTGCAGGTATATCTGAAACTGCTGGAACACACGCATAAGGTAGCCGATGAAGTTGCTGCAGACAAGCAGGTTTATTATACCGATAGCCTGGATGAGTTCGGGCTGCTCGATTACTTTAAGTTCACCAAAAAGCTTCAGGACGGAGAGGATCTGGGAGAACGCATGCACAATGCCATGAAAAGCGGTTTCGACGACGGTTATCGTCGGGTCCTTATAATAGGCTCCGATTGTATGGAGCTCAGCGCAGAGGTAATCGAAGAGGCGTTTGTCTCATTAACTTCTTCTGATTGTGTAATGGGCCCTGCTACAGATGGAGGTTACTACCTGATCGGCCTGAGGGTAATGCAGGATTTTCTTTTTCAGGATAAACCCTGGGGCAGCAGCGATGTATTGTTAGACACCTTGCTCGATCTCCAGAACGCCGGCATGAGTTACCACCTGCTTCCGACGCTCAATGACATCGACAGCAAAAAAGACCTCGATCGCCTGCCCAACCTGATGGCCGAATAAACCAATCGGGTTTCAATACC
>CAZJLZ010000089.1:0-7695 GCA_964546775.1 uncultured Cryomorphaceae bacterium
AAGTGGCACCGTTGCAATCTTCACATACTACGGCGCGCGTTTGAATTCCGCCGCCACAGGTTTCACTGCATGCTGACCAGGCACCTATAACCCAATCGTTGTCACAGCAAGGTTCAGTGTTGCACGAAATTTGTTCGGAAGGTTTTGTACCGGTACAACTCCCATCTGGTAATGTTGCTCCGTTGCAATCCTCGCAAACTACAGTGCGGGTTTGAATTCCGCCGCCACAGGTTTCACTGCATGCTGACCAGGCACCAACCTGCCACGAAGATGGACAGTCTTCAAAAATATTTATGTTGTCCAGATATAAGTTATTACCGTAACCCGAAATTCCACGAAACCGAACCTGAATCTGTTGATCAGCAAAGCTTGTCAAATCGATTTCCTCTGCAGCCCATTCGCTGCAGGTGGGTACAAAGTTGTTGGAATGATCCGGGGCAGTTGCCAAATCAGTATTTTGCTTGTCCCACAATGTAATCCATACATCACTACACATATCCCTTACCTGAATCATCATGCGGTCATAATGTGCAAAATCAAATCGGGCATGTGCATAATCAAATGTCAGCAAAGGAACATTGACCCCTGTCAGATCAATAAATGGAGACAATAGATCATCATTATCGCCTTCCTCCTGATAAGCATAAAAATTGATCATCGCTGTTGTTCCGCTCTGACAAGAAGCATCATTGCTGACACCTTCCTGCTCCCACGTCATAATTCCATCAGGATCTACGATACTCCATCCAGTTCCAGGAAAAGTACTTTCAAAACCATTGGTAATGGGTAATGCGACACCGGCAACAGCCAGTATTTCAAATTCTTTGGAACCGGAATTGTTGAGTGAATTTTCGTCTGTATTCCCGTTGGGATTCTGAAGTGCTATATTCAACGTGTAATCACCTGTACCCAGTGTGAGAACAGGTAAAGTCACGGTGGTATTCTCCATTTCCGACAAACTTCCCGACCAGTTATAAGTAGCATCGGTTCCACCATTTATATTGTATAAAATTTCCAGACTGGTTATGGTAACTTCTCCCATATTCTGAATCGTGATTTCAGGAGTAACCTCCGAATCACAAACAGTTTCTGCAGGTTCGTCGATCGACACCAGTGCCATATCGTAGTCAACCGCTACACCGGGAACAATTGTAAAATTCGTATTAGAGATATCGAAGAAAATATTGTTTGCCCCTTTGACTTTAATACGAGCATTACTCGTACTGATATTCGGTATCACCACAGTGGCAGATCCGTTGTTGATTACACTGCTTGCCAGCAAAAGAGGATAGGTAAAACCGCCGTCGGTAGAGAGAAAAATGTCGACCGATGCACAATTCACCGGAGCAGCGGTGGTATTGGCTACATCCCAGGTAATGTTCTGATTGGTTCCTCCAGTCCAGTTAACAGACGTATTGGGTGAAGTAACCAGAAATGGTCCTGCTGAAGCCGTTGCTTCAAAAGCGATCGTACCGTCGGTTACTCCACCGCCACCTGCACGATTGTCGCGGACCGTACAGCGAAAAGTTAGATCCCGTGAGTAAGTGGGCAACAATTCTCCAATGACAGTTGTATTATTAACCAAATCAGAAATTCTGGGGAACACACGAGTATCGTCTGTTGTTGGTGACCATGAGCGAAAAATCGGAGCATCGCCGCTCGGGTTGGTGAGATTGTTATCGCCTCCGGCGGTCGCCGGTCCCAAATCGTGTTGTTCCCAGCAATAAGTCAACAAATCTCCATCGGAATCTGTAGCGGTTGCCGATAGTTCAAAAGGAGTGCCGACAGGAATATATAACCCGCCGGAAGGCATGGTTAACACTGGCGGAGTATTGCCTGTTGAAGTAGTCGCTGCACAATTGTCCCCATTTCCATTTACTGAGAAATTATACATTTCATTAAAACTGTGGTTGTTAAAATGATCATCGCTGTTGTTCTGGAGATTGGGTGGACAAATGCCAGCGTAACCCATGATGGTCGATGCGGAACCCGGCTCATATGCAGCAGAAGAAGCGCGGTTACAACCATTGTTCTGGGTGTGATTGGCTCCCCATTGGTGACCCATTTCGTGCGCTACATAATCGATATCAAACGGGTCTCCAACCGGAGTTTCCTGGCCGGTAACACCTCCTGCTTTACTGGATCCGCATGGGGAATTCAAATAAGCAACTCCACCACCGCCGGTGCTGAACACATGGCCGATATCATAATTGGAACTGCCTATAATACTGTTACACGTAGATATATTTTGGCTGAGCATCGCAGAACCATTCCCATTGGAATATGGATCGCTTCCACCGTTCAGAAAAACCAGGTCATCGTTGTTGGATACCATCACCATCCGGATACTTACATCGCGCTCAAAAACTCCATTGACCCGGTTCATTGAAGTAACCATGGCGGATAAAACTCCAGAAACGGTTCCGCCATGGAACTGGGCATACTCTCCTGTGCAGGCCAGCGCAAGCCGGTAGGTGCGTAGTGCGGTTCCGTTTGTGGTTTTTAAAATTGCTCCTGGGATGGTTTTGCCCGGTTTAAATCCCTTCTGTTTTTCATCATCCACCGGTTGTTGATCGTGCGGAACAGGTGCATCCGGTGATTGTTCAGGAGAACAAGACGGCATAACTTTATCTGTATTCTGATAGAAAGAAGAACGGGTATATGAAATATAGAATTCAGTATCTCCCAGTGAATACGGGTCGATGAAAAAGCTTTTTCCATAGGCCAAAACCTGCGCGTGAAAACCTTGTGGCGTGATGTCCATTTTCAGCGTAGCATAAGCTTTATCCCGCGTACCTTGACCAGTGAAAGTTCGGATCTCCGGATATTTTTCCTGAAGCTCAGAAGCCATCACCGGTGATTGCACAACAGTAAATTCCCATTCGGATCCATCAGGTGCCGGTAACGAAAAAGTAAAAGGAGAATCAGCGGCAGAAACTTCCGTTTCAGATGGTGCCAGATTCAATTGATTTTTGACCTCTTCAAAATCTATTTTGACCGTGCGATACTCGGATGGAACAATCGTTCGGTTATTTCTGATGGGCTCCGAGGTATCCATCCAAATACTGCCTTGGGCTACTGAATTGGAAGCAAAGCAAATGACGGCTAGCAGTACTAATAGAACTGATTTCATACAGTTTTGGTTTGGTTGACTTGCGGAAGTTACTGATTTATCCTACCTCCAAAAATCCCATTTCTAAACAATGTTGGAACTCAAAGTTTAAGAAAATAAGAACCCCGTACAGCAAAATCGGCACGGGGTTCCAAAAGAAATAACAACCTAAATAACTATTTCACAATCATCCGCTGGGTTGCAAATAGCCCTCCGTCTAACTGTATTTGAACCATATACATTCCCATTGACAGGTTATTGTTAAAACGAATCAATCGGTTCAATCGCGTTCCTTCGTGTCCAAAATCATCGCTGCTGATCATTTTACCATAGATATCGTAAATCTTAACAACTACGATATGGTTGCCCTCGGTCAAACCGTCTATCATAACACGAACTTCGCTACCCGCATTCGGGTTGGGGAACAATTGAACAACCCCGGAACTTTCCATACTTCTAACTGCCATTGTTCCTTCTTCGGCCATTCCAGATCCGGAAACAGTAATCTGACATGTGGGACCGTATACCCCCATCACACCATTCTGGTTCACCCGTACCCGAACATTATAATCGCCCGGGGAGAGCGGAGGCGAAACCTGATTCAATAAACATACATAGTTTGCTGAATTTCTGGTACTTACGAGCCCTCCTCCAACAGGTTGAAATTCAAAATTGTAGAAATCCGCTTCACACACAGACTCCGCCAAAACGTAGGCGTTTGGAGCGAACGTTCCTCCGCAGTAGGGATTGCGGAGTTGTACATCTGCTGGTGGAAGTGCTAATTGTAAAGTATGCACGGTACCGTAGCCACTCCACCCCCCTGCCACCTGGGTTTCTACGGCGACGTTGTATATCTGGCCAGGAATCAAACCGTTGAACCACGAGAGTCTTACCTGAGGGTTTCCATCTCCACGAGTATAAATCAACTCATTTCCATTATTGCTGTCACCATCCGGATCGAATCTCCAACGGTAGGCATTGGCATTCACTACTGTGTATGCAGCCGAAAAATCGCATAATGCATAAGGACTACCCTGGATATTGGTAGGGTGGTAATCTGATCTGACCTCTGTGAGTGGAATATCTGAAACTGTCGTGATTGTGCAGACCTGACCATAGTTACCCCAAATACCGTCAATACGAGCTTTTACCCGTACATCGTATGTTTTTCCCAGTTCAGACCCATTCAACCACTGCAATCGTAAGTATTTATTTCCAAGCCGCGTATATTCGGGAAGAGTACTGCCGCCCTGTTCAGTAAATTCCCATCGATAAGCCTCAGCATTGGTAACGCCATCACAGGACACAAAATCGCTCAGACTATATCCGCCGGTGTTGCAGTTCGAATCACTGACTTTGGTTAGGGGAATACCGGTTACCAAAGGAACATATACCGTAATCTCATCCGAACAACCGACGAAATCTGTAACTATACAAGTATAGTAACCGGGGAAAAGGCCTACTGCCGTTGCTGTTGTCTGCATGAATGGATCATTCCAATTGAATGTCAAAGGCAAAATTCCTCCGGTTGCTGAAGCAGTTGCAGAACCATTTGAAAAGCCAAGGGTAGCCATGGTTGCGGATGCGCTAAGTACGAAATCGTCGCAGCACGGTTCCAGGAAACAGGCTTGTTCATCTTCGGGTGAAGGTTGGGAGCAGAGTCCCTCAGGAATGGGCACTCCGTCCGAATCGACGCATATTACTGTACGTGTTTGAATTCCATCTCCACAGGTTTCACTACAATCAGACCATTCTCCGATCTGCCAGGAAGCGCAGCCGATGTTGAGATCAAATGGGCCCGATTCCGATTGGAAAGCGGTGACATAGATATAATATGTTTCACCCGAAGATGCCTCCCATGCCACAGACGACTGTAATCCACCGCCACAGATTCCGGTGCCACCTGCGCCGTCATCGTCATTGCCGGTCACACAAATCAGTGTATCACAAGTTCCAATGAATATTCCTATTCTCGTATCAAACGAAGCTCCGCAAAGATCTGCATACATTATTGCATCTTCTCCGTCAACCTTGTACCATACGCCCGGAGAAGTATTCAGGTTGATCGAACAGTTTGGCGGAAAATCGCTGTTGTCGGCATTTACCGTAGTTCCTGAAGTAGTTGTACCGCACGACACCGGAATGGCATTTATACAAAGATCATTGGACGGTGGGCAAAACGGAACAGAAATTCCACTAAATGTCTGGTTGCAGAAGCTTTCGTCTGTGTGTTCAACCAAAAGTTCAACGATTTCACCGACGTTAAAGGAACCCAGGCTGAATCCGGATGTACCGCCAGGAACATTGACAGGAATACTTTGTGTTCCTCCATTCACAGAATAACTAATATTGTAGCCTCCGGCAGAATCTCCATCGTTTCCGATATCCACAGAAACACCGAATGTACCTGTTTCGCAATCTTCGGTGATGGTGGTAATGACAGTGGGAGGAGTACAATCAATTAAGAAAGTTTCCGGTATCAGGCACCAACTGTTCCAGGTTCCGCCATCAGCGCCGGTATCATCGGTGACAGTCATGGTCCAGGTTCCTTCCAACAGTTCCCCATCAAAGGCGCTGAGTAGGTTTAAGGGCTGGTAATATCCGTTGACAGGACAATCAGAACCCACTACAGAAGCAGCCGCATCATCGAATTCAACAATTATATTGTCAGAATTACCGCATATACCGGTAGGTGGTATGAGTTGAACCACCGTGCCCGCCGGACTTTCGAGAGAAATCAGCACGTCGGCACTAAACGAATGAGAAATGTCCACGAATACTTTTAAATCAGATATCGCGGTTCCGGCAGGGAGCGATCCTGTAGAAATCTGATTTGTATAGCTAACTCCGCCAGCGTTGGTAATGGTAATTCCTGGATTACTACTATACTGACAATGGGTTCCGGGAGGGCATTGTGTGAATGTGAGTCCATTGAGAAACTGGTCGCATTCTGAATCATCACTATGCCCAATGGTAACATCCACCACCTGACCAAAACTGAACGTACCAATTACAATTCCTGTACTGCCGCCGATGAAAGTTCCTATATTGTTAACTGTTCCACCGTCTACCGAGAAGCTCACGTCATAATCTGTATCATCCCCATCGTTCGCGATGTCTACGGTCAGATCAAAAGTTGATGTATCACAATCTTCGATAATGGAATAAGAAACTGTGGGAGGCTCGCAGACCGGTTCGGCAACCTGAATCGTATAATCTTCAACTTCTCCATAAACAGGAGCAGTACAGGCATTTGTCGGATAAGAACCCCAGTTTGAAATTACCCGCATCAATGTTCCTCCGGGCAAGGCATCTACCGGAACTGCTATCGTGCCTGAAACCGTACAAGCGGGTTCAACACCACAGCTTTCAATATTGTAGGCTGTAAAATTGCCGTCGTGATACCAATCTACAAAGACTGTAAAATAATCTTCATCATTCTCAAAATCGGGAGATACGGCAGTAGCCCAGAAAGAATAAGTCGACCCCGCTATCACGTTGGCTTCCTCACAACGAAAGTCACCATAAGCCGAAGCATTTGCTCCGCTATCAAAATCAATATCCGCAAAGGTTATATTGCTGATGTGCTCGAAAGTATTGTTACCTCCACCGGCTGAGCAAGGAACGGCATTGCATTCACAAAACACAGGATTCAGTTCAATAAGTATGGAATTTGAAATGCCTATGTTTCCATCGCAATCCACAAGTGCCCGATACCATGTATCAGCGGTAACAGTAGCAGACTGAATGCTGGAATTGGATCCAAAATCAGTCCAGTCAACATTATCCTCTGACCATTGCCATTGATACGAGACATCGCCCGAGGTTGCATTTTGCAGAGAGAGATTCACGTTACTTCCCGAACAAACTACTGTTTCGGATGAGACCGTATTCCCAGGTGCAGGTGTACCGGTACAGACCGGGATTTCATAAAACGTAACGCCGATTGTCCATGTATTGTTGGTAACATAGTTGTAGGTTGTATTGCACCCACTACCTCCCCACGATCTGTACGCACGCATTTCAAAAGTTAATACGGTACCGCCGGGGTATATGCCGTTCGCAATATTCACTCCTTCACGACTATAGTTGCGGTTACCACCGGAGTTTTGATTGTTGGAATAATACTGACCTTCGTCCGTTGCGGTATTCTGGCAGTATATCTGAGAATATTGGTCGCTTCGCCATGCACCATTAATTGCGCGCATAGTATAGGCTACATCCAGTTCAGTAACTTCGTAAGGTCCACCTGCCGGTAACGTCACCGATAGTGTCGTTAATGGACCATTACAAGCACTACTATAGTCCGGAAAATTAGTAGGAATATGACCTGAACTATAAGTTTCTTCGAGTACCTGCGGAAATGGTAGCTGAAATGTGCCCAGCAATGCTGCACCACCGGCTGCTAAAGAACTTGGTAAACCATTACATTCATTTGGTGCCTCGTCGCAAACTCCCCAGAAATTACAGTCAGAAGGAGGTCCGGAACTGGACAAAAGAATTTGAGCTCCGGCAGAAAAGATAACAGACGCGCCATTCCACCCGTCTCCCCAGTCATCAAAGCCCCTTACTTCATAAACACC
>CAZJLZ010000090.1:0-3215 GCA_964546775.1 uncultured Cryomorphaceae bacterium
CAGCGCTTCGGGGAGATTATTCACGCGGATGCGCAACGTATAAGGTTTGTCTACCGGTGTGTATGCGTCATGAATGTGGTGAACAGGGGCCAGGCAGGCCCACAGGGTGTCTGATGATTGATTGTAAACAAACTCAATGTCGTCGTACAGCCGGTTGGGAGGCATGAGTACCACTACATTGTCATCAACAAAAATGTTGTCTTTATCGTGTTGGAAGATGGCGCTTGGTTCAGCCTTTACCACGGCAGGCAATTGGTCGGGCGTGTCCACTCCTTTGACCTCGAAATTCAGAACTGAAAGATTCTCGTAGCTGTCCCGGATCTCGTATCTCATTTGAGAAATTTGACCTTCAGCAAACCAAACAACACCATTGTTTTTCATAGTCCGGTATACCTGCAGTTGATTGTGGGGTGTGACATAACTTTTATGATAATGCCAGCCGTTTTCATGAAAAAGGCGAAAATCTTTGTAGGTGTTGATTTGTCTGAATGTGCTGAAATTCAAACTGTCCAGCCGGCTTTCGAAAATCAGTTCCTCGTCTTTAAACAATTCAATACTGTAAATACCGCATTTATTGGGGTAGCCGTTCAGCAAATCAAACGTGTGGACACCAAACGCAATCTCGCCATGCACGCGAACGATTTCGTTGTTCTTTAAAGTGTACTTTCCGTACGATCCGCTTACCACGTAGCTGCGATCCTCCTGCCGGTGGCTCACGAAACTGGAATCGTTCATGGGATACACCCGAAGACCGCGCACCGTTGGTTTGATGTTGTCCTCTATCGGGAAATCAAAAAGCAAAGGATTCAGCGGAAGCTCACTTTCGGTGGTGCGAATTTCAAAATGAAGGTGGGGTCCTCCGGAACCACCGGTGTTTCCGGAATAGCCGATTCGCTCTCCGCGCTCAACAGGAACGGCTGCAGCCGGTATGGTCAGATCAATTTCAAACGATTCTTCTTCGCGCTGCGCTGCACGTGCAATTTCCTCCAGTCTCGGACTCAACCGCTGCAAATGGCCGTAAACCGTCGTATAGCCATTCGGATGGTCGATGTATACAGCCTTCCCATATCCGTAGGGAGAAATCCGGATGCGCGACACATATCCCTCTGCGGCAGCGAGCACATTTTTACCTTCTACTCCCTGGGTTTTGATGTCAATTCCCGAGTGAAAATGGTTGCGACGCAGTTCTGCAAAATTTCCGGAGAGGTACAACGGAATATCCAGCGGGGGTGAAAAGTATCCTATGGCATTGGCATCCGGTTGAGCAATCACCGGAGAAAAGCTTAAAAATAAAAGAGGAAACAGGCCGGTGAACAGCCAGCAGTTTTTCAATTTCATGAGCAGGTATAAAATTATGATGGTGTCGGCAAAAGAACGCAAAACAATGCCAAAGATTTCAACAAGGCAGAGTGTAAATATTGGTCGTGTCAAAGCCATCATTTATTTGGCAAATTGCTTCGCTGTGCTACCTTTGTTGCGAATCACCAAGTGGAAATCCGGCTATGTCCCAATTGATGGAAAAGTTAGCGGAAGTTTCGGACAACATTCAACGTCTGGGCAACCGTACGACCGAACTGACCAGCGAAAATGAAGCACTGAAAACGCAACTCGCTGATGCACTTCAACAGTTGGAGCATAAAAACCGCCAGTTGACCGAACTGGGTGAAAAGCAAAAATTATTAATGCTGGCCAGGTCGTTGCCGACAGATGAAAGTCGAAAAGACGTGAAACTGAAAATCAACGATATGGTGAGAGAGATTGACAAGTGCATCGCCTTGTTGAACAGTTAGGAAAAACAATGAGTGAATTATCTATACGTGTAAACATTGCCGGTCGGACCTACCCGCTTACCATCGATACCAACGAGGAAGAGCAGGTGAGGAAGGCCGCAAAGCTAATCGACGAAAAGATCAACGAACTCAAAAATCAATACGCAGTAAACGACACACAGGATTACCTCGCCATGGTGGCCCTGGAACTATCAACCATCCTGCAACAGCCTGTATCGGCGGTTCCCGAAGGTCTTGAAGAAAAGGTGGATTCCATCGGTCAAATGCTGCATTCCTACCTGAAATAGGTGCGCTTTCTCCCTCATCAGAGGCCTTTAAACTTATAGAAATGGGAGAATTAACCTATGCTGTGATAGCTTTACTGGTTGGTTTACTGATAGGAGGTTTGGTAGCTTTTCTCGTGCTCAATGGCATGTTGAAAAAGCGCCGTGATAACATCATCAGACAAGCTACCAAAGAGGCTGAACAGATTAAAACAGACAAGATCCTTCAGGCCAAGGAGAAATTCCTTCAGCTTAAGGAAGAACACGAGAAAGTCATCAACGAGCGCAACAACAAATTGCAACAAGGAGAAAACCGTTTTAAACAGCGCGAAGGCCAACTCAATAAGAAGATTGAAGACAATGGAAGGCTGGGCAAGGAGATCGAAAAAAAATCAGCTGCGCTAGACCAACAATTGGAAATCGTCAACAAGAAACAGGACGAATTGAAGAAATCGCACCAGAAGCAGGTAGAAGCCCTCGAAAAATTATCGAACTATTCTGCTGAGGAAGCGAAAAACCAATTGGTTGAAGCCCTGCGCGACGAAGCCAAAACAGCTGCGATGCAGCATATTAAAGAGATTTCTGACGAGTCGAAACTCACCGCAAATATGGAGGCGAAAAAGATCGTCATTCAATCCATACAGCGCGTTGCAGCAGAACACGCTGTCGAAAATTCGGTATCGGTATTCAACATCGAAAGTGACGAAATCAAAGGTCGGATCATTGGCCGGGAAGGACGGAATATCCGCGCCATAGAAGCAGCCACCGGCGTAGAGGTCATTGTGGACGATACTCCTGAAGCCATCATTCTTTCCTGCTTTGATCCGGTACGACGCGAGATTGCCCGATTGTCGATGCACCAGTTGGTAACCGACGGTCGCATTCACCCTGCGCGTATTGAGGAAGTGGTGAAAAAAGTGACCAAACAGATCGAAGACGAAATTGTCGAAACCGGTAAACGCACCTGCATCGATCTCGGAATCCACGGACTCCACGCAGAACTGGTACGCATTGTCGGTAGAATGAAATACCGCTCGTCTTACGGACAGAATTTGCTGCAGCATAGCCGCGAGGTAGCGAATCTCTGCGCAACTATGGCATCCGAACTTGGACTCAATCCGAAAGTTGCCAAGCGCGCAGGTTTGCTGCACGATATCGGTAA
>CAZJLZ010000091.1:0-2832 GCA_964546775.1 uncultured Cryomorphaceae bacterium
ATGACCATCAACAAGCAGTAATACATTCTATTAACCAAACAAATAAGTTGTTAAAAAATGGCTGGAGGCAAAGAAACACCAAGGCAGAAGATGATCGGTATGATGTACCTGGTGCTTACCGCACTATTGGCACTCAACGTATCGAAAGAAATTCTGGATGCCTTTGTATTGATAAATGAAGGGCTTGAATCAACGAAAGTCACTTTCAAGGACAAAATCAGTGATCAGTATGCTAAATTCGAAGCATCCTATCAGGAAAATCCTACAAAATACCGTGAGAACTGGGATATGGCCAAAGAAGTTCGGGATTTATCGGACGAGTTAATCACCCAGGTAGATCAAATGAAGGCATATTTGATTTCGAGCGTAGAAGGTAAACCTATCGAAGAGATAATTGCAGACAATGGAAGGGGTCAGGATACTGTACTCTCGTTGCAGTATGTTGAGACCAAAGACAATTACGACATTAGTACGAATGTCTTAATCGGTGAGAATCCTGGAGTGCCCAGGACTGAACATCCAGATGGAAACCATTTGACTGCTGTAAATCTGCGTCAGAATCTTGAAGAATTCCGCGACCGATTAAAAGAGTTGCTTGGAGATCAAAATCCGGTTTTGGTAGGAAACCTGGAGAATTCTTTTGATTTTTCAGATAGAAAAGATGCTTCGGGTACCAATACGAATTGGGAGTCTATGAACTTTTATCATATTCCAATTGCTGCAGTCGTCACGAATTTGTCAAAGATTCAAACGGATGTACGCAATGCGGAATCTGATCTGGTTACGTATCTGATGGCAGATGTAGAAGCAGCGTCTTTTAAATTTACCAAACTGGAGCCTATTGCAATTCCTCAATCGAACTATGTTTTACAGGGAGATACATTTCGTGCTGACGTTTTTTTAGCAGCATACGATGATACAAACTTCCCGACTGTGGAGATTGGTGTGGATGAATCGGTTGAACATGATTCGGCAAATACAGCTTTGACTGGTGAATCGCGGATTGTTGAAATTGGAGATGACGGATTTGCAAAACTCAGGATACCTGCAGATCAAGTCGGATTCCGTAACTGGAAAGGCGTAATTAAATTTAGAGGTCCTACAGGTGAAATTCCATATTTGTTCAATGTTGAGTATGAGGTAGCAAAACCTTCTCTGGTGGTTTCACCGACCAAAATGAACGTTTTTTATCGCGGACTTCAAAATCCGGTTGAAATTTCGGTTCCCGGATTTTCTGCTGAAAAAATCCAGCCATCAATGACGAATGGTTCTCTAACCCGGACAAGTGAAGGTTGGGTAGCAGTTCCCGGTAGAGGGTCTGAATCTGTAATCAGTGTGACGACAGAAATGGACGATGGCACGAAGAAAAATATGGGAAGTATGACATTTCGTTGTAAAAATGTACCGAAACCACTTCCGGTATTTGCTGGCCTGAGCATTGGTGATACACGAATCGAAAAAAATCAGGCTACAGCCCAAATCGGTGTTGGAGCGAAGATGGATGATTTTGTTTTCGATTTGGACTATCCTGTGGTTTCTTTTGAACTGACAACTATAATCCGTGGAGAGGCGGTAACAAGAAAGTCACCAAATAATCGTTTAACAGACGAAATGAAACAAATGTTGGCGAACGTCGCACGTAATCAGAAAATACTCATCGAAAATATAAGAGCGAAAGCGCCTGACGGATCGGTTAATCCTATCGGGAACTTATCCTTTACTGTTTACTAAAACGATAGTTATGAAAAAGGCGGTATTAATTTTGGCTTCGGCTTTCTTATTCACTCTTGGAGCGAATACGACGAAGGTAATGGCCCAAAC
Organism: uncultured Cryomorphaceae bacterium; assembly: GCA_964546775.1. GTDB lineage: Bacteria > Bacteroidota > Bacteroidia > Flavobacteriales_D > SKUL01 > SKUL01. The sequence goes on from CAZJLZ010000091.1 coordinate 1,822, forward strand.
TGTTTTGGACGGAGCTTATATTAAAGAGCATACCAAAACCAAAAAAATCATTCAGTATCCCCATTTACGAGAGGCTGATGTGATGTGGTCAACCAGGGTGTGGCGTGTGATTGACCTGAAGCAAAAAATTAACCACCCGCTTTTCTTTCCTCATCGCGAAATCAATAATAGAAAGAGCCTTTTTCAGGTAATACGCGATGGGCTAATCGTAGACGGTTCAATTACTGCCTATGATCCTGGCGTAACACTGGATGATGAATTCAATGTGCCTATGCTTATTTCTGAAGTTGAAGGTGTTCTGTCTGAAATAGATACAATGTACGTGGATGATCCCGATAATTTGGACGAACAGGTAATGGTGGTTCAGCCTAACAACATTACTCCGGATATGATTGAACGCTACTTGATTAAGGAAGACTGGTATTTTGATAAGCAACGATCTGAACTTTATGTCCGGATTATTGGTATGGCTCCGCAGATTGCCAATATTACGGCAGATGGTGAACGAACCGGTGCATTTGAGACTTTGTTCTGGTTGTATTTTCCAGAATGCAGGTATGTACTATCTGAGTGGGATGTTTATAACAGAGCCAATGATGCAGAGCGTCGTTCATTTGATGACGTCTTCATGAAACGCCAATTTGCGAGCTACATCTATAAAGAGCAGAACGTTTACGACCGAAGTATAGTTGAATATGCCACAGGTGTTGACGCATTACTTGAGTCAGAACGCATCAAAGAGGAGATTTTTTTACTTGAACATGATCTTTGGAGCTTTTAAAGAAAAAATAGTGACCTTTGCATGAGTAAAAAAGCGCCATCCGGCGCTTTTTTCTTTGACCATAACTGAGCACCTTGATTAATATAAGCAACATTACTCTACATTTTGCAGACCGCCCCATTTTCCATGAGGTGTCTTTCCAGGTAAATACCCAGGACCGGGTTGGTTTGGTGGGCCGCAATGGTGCCGGTAAATCAACCATGTTGAAGGTCATAGCCGGAGAAATAATC
>CAZJLZ010000092.1:0-6043 GCA_964546775.1 uncultured Cryomorphaceae bacterium
CTTCAGCGCGGTTGAGATCAACAAAAAGGCAATTGAAACGTTAAAGCAACATCCTTCCACAACGGTATTTGAGGGTTCTATTTTTGATTTCAGCCCTGAACAATTGGGCCAGCATGATTTTACGTTCACCTCCGGCGTACTGATTCACATCAACCCCGACAAGCTGAAAGATGTTTATACCCGACTTTATGAATGTTCCAGGAAGTACATACTCATCAAGGAATACTACAATCCAAATCCGGTGGAAGTCAGCTACCGCGGTCATTCCGGAAAACTCTTCAAACGCGACTTTGCAGGTGAGCTGATGGATCTCTACTCCGACCTCGAACTTGTGGACTATGGTTTTCAATACCATCGTGACTATAACTTCCCAATGGATGATTCTACCTGGTTTCTGATGCGAAAGAAGGATTAATTAGATATTATAATTTAGCGGACCTCATTGCTGGTTCACCGTATTTAAACCAGGAATAGTTTTATGTTGGAAATGACCATTGCCGCCAGAAAAGCTTCCATTGCTCCCGGTATGGAGGTCAGGAGAATTCTGCCTTTCCGGAAGAAAAGAATGGTTGGTCCGTTTATTTTTATGGATCACGGCGGTCCGGTCGCTGCCAGTTCTGAAGTTGTAAAATCTCCGGATATACTTCCGCATCCGCACATCGGTTTGTCCACGGTGAGTTATTTGTTTAACGGCAAACTCACCCACCGCGATAGCCTCGGTGTAGAGCAGGTCATTCAACCCGGTGAAGTAAACTGGATGACCGCCGGAAAAGGAATTGCGCATTCCGAGCGATTTGAAGATCCGAAACTTTGGGCCGCAGGAGGTTTTGAAATGATTCAAACCTGGGTCGCGCTTCCCGAAAAAGACGAGGAGTCTGACCCTAATTTTGTCAATTATCAGAAATCAGAACTTCCGGTTTTTACCGATAAAGGAGTTTGGATGCGATTAATAGCCGGAGACGCTTTCGGTTTAAAGAATGAAGTAAAAACACACTCCCCGCTTTTCTATTTGCACGTAGAATTGGACAAACAGGCTCAAATTGGAATTCCTAAAGAATACGAAGAACGCGCGGTGTATGTGGTAAAAGGACGTATTGAGTTTAACGGCAGGCAATACGATACGGGTCAGATGCTGGTGTTCACCAAAAATTCGGAACCTACATTAAATGCGTTGGAAGATTCCACGTTGATGTTGCTGGGTGGCGATCCATTGGGCGAGCGTTTTATCTGGTGGAATTTTGTTTCCTCGAGAAAAGACAGAATCGAACAGGCCAAAGCCGATTGGCAGGAAGGCAGAATCATTCTTCCGCCCAATGACAGTGAGGAATTCATTCCGCTGCCCGACGATCCTTTTCGGCGAAAATCAAATCCGGGGCCTGAGCCGCTATCGTAGCCGAACAATCACTTTGCGCTCTTCGCGCCTCTGTGTGAAACATCAAAGATTTAATTTTACCCTACACAGTCGCCGCACTCCCCGCCAAAAACCCACTCGTCCACGCGTGCTGAAAATTAAAACCGCCGGTCAGCCCGTCCACGTTCAATACTTCGCCGGCAAAATACAGACCTGAAACGCGTTTGCTTTCAAAAGTAAGGAGATCAACTTCATTCAATTCAACTCCACCACAGGTTACAAATTCTTCTTTGAACGTGGTTTTGCCTTTCACAGCATACGGACAACGAATCAGCATTTCGACGAGCCGATTCAAAATTTTAGAAGAGAAATCTCCAAATCGAACTCCGGTTTCGACTCCGGCTTTTTCGCACAGCTTTTCCCACAATCGCGCTGGAATATCAAACTGAGCATTTCCGCAAACTGTTTTCTTTGGGTGCTGATTGCGGAACCGGACCAAACGCTCACGCGCAGCTTCTTCACCCAGGCCGGTCCAGTTGATAAGAATCGGAAAATGATAATTGCGTCCGTGTAAATCGATGGCTGCGCGGGCGGAGAGTTTTATCACCGCCGGAGCACTGAATCCCCAGTGGGTGATCAATACAGGTCCATTCTCCTTCCACTTGCTACCGGGAACCTGCACCGTGGCATTTGGCACCGAAAGACCCATCAATTCCTTCAAATCAGAATCCGGGACGTTAAACGTAAACAACGAAGGTACCGGCGGAACAATTTCGATTCCGAGTTTTTGGATAAAATCATATCCCGAAACTTTGTTGAAACCACCCGAGGTGACAATAACGCGATTGCATTGCAGCGCTTCTGCTGATTTTATTTGAATCGAAAAGCCACCCGTAGATACAGGTTCAATGTTTTCTACTTCACTTCGAATACGGATTTGCACACCTAGTTTTCGCGCTTCATTCAGCAGACAATCAGCGATGGTGCGGGAGTCATCGGTCACCGGAAACATTCGACCGTCGGATTCTGTTTTCAGCTCCACTCCCCGCTTTTTGAACCACAACCGCGTTTCCTTTGGACCAAAAATTCCGAAGGCTTTCTTCAGAGACTTCCCACCGCGTGGGTAAAATTTTACCAGTTGAGAAGGATAACTACAATCGTGGGTTACATTGCACCGGCCACCACCGCTTACCAGCACTTTAGTTAACATCTTGTTGGTTTTCTCGAGCAACACCACCCGCTTTCCTTTTCCCGCCGCGTGAATGGCCGCAAAAAATCCTGCTGCACCGCCACCGATTACTACAATGTCATAGCTGCTACTCACAGTGCGAAATTACGACACCATCCTTCTTAATTCGTCTATTTAAATATCAATTATCCTGATCCCCGTTATAATACTCCAAATACAATTCTACATCCTCATCGGACATGGTCGTTCTTAATTGTTCAATTTCCATTTTCTCTCTCAAATCCTGATTGTCGGGATTCTCCATATAATTTTCGAATGCTTTTACATATTCAGGATGATTGCGATAGAGCAAACGTTCTATATCCAGTATAGAAACTGAGACTATAATAAGTCCAATGCTTCCAAGAATTAAAAATCTAACGAGCATCTTACGATAAACCTTTTGTTTTCCCTTCATGAATTTGAACAAGGCCACGACACTACTTACCAAAGCCGTGATCAATCCTGAAACCAATTGAACTTCTGACCCTGGCCAATGCTGAATTTTAAACAATATCCCAAGACATAGCATTGAAAGTGACCATCCAGCGCCAACAAATCCCAGAACTTTTAGAGCTGACAATTCACTATAGGATGAGCTTTTAAGCATTCCCCTGAATCCTATGCCTGAAAAGAGCGCGAAACCAACGAAAAAATAGAGCAATGACAGAAAAGAAAATCCTACGGTCAATAAGATACCTCCACCTGGAAATAATGCAAACTTAAAAATTACCCCCAGAAATATCAGTGATGAGAGTATTATTTCAGTGATCTTCATTATTTATTCACAGAAACATTCAACTGCTCGAGTGCGACATTGATTGGAATGGCAAAACTCACGCCTTCCACACCCTGCCCAATCATTTTGGCATTCACAACTCCAACAACCTGCCCTCGTGCATTAAGCAACGGCCCACCACTATTCCCGGGGCTCACACTGGCGTCGGTCTGAATGTATTCCTTTGTTTCGATCATTCTGCTTCCACTCACAATTCCCCTGGTAAGTGACCCTGAATAATCAAGTGATCCAGGAGTACCGATTCCATATACATCGTCGCCGGTTTCAGGTTTTGAAGCAAGTCCCAATGCCAGGGGATTGGTATTGGCGTCTCTCAGTTGAAGCAGTGCCAGATCATACTCTACATTCGTTCTGACAACATCCGCCTTGATCGTAACACCCTTGCTGACCATCACATCTACCACATCTCTACCACCCACTACATGTTCGCAGGTCATCAGTAAGCCATTAGTGGTGATGAAAAACCCACTGCCGTGCCCGTTTCCAACGACAACTGTAACTGTATTACTGATGGCTTCATTCAACGCCGCTCTTCCGTCTTTATTTGCTACGACAGCACTTATGGCCATCGGCTCTTCGGGTTTGGAATCTGAGAAATCTGTTTCTTTATCTTCAATCAAGCTTTTGAACTCCGGATCATTCAGGAACTGATCCATGCTTTTGTACAGTGCTACATCAATAGCTGCCTTGCTATCTATATAATGATAATGCGCTGTTGTAGAACCGGGAGTAACATTAATGGATAAATTCACATCACCACTAGTTACCTTTTCTTTCTTCTTCCAAACGACTGTACGTGTGCGTGTATCAAACAATTGCCATTCAATGTCGATTTGAGCATCCGCGGCAAGGAATTCGTAATTTGTACTATAGTTATATACATAAAGTCCCGTAATGACGGCTCCTAGTTCATACACCGCTCTACCGGTGCTTTCATGATAATCGAAGAGATAGCTGGCACCAGCCAGTTTCAACCCTTTCTTTACGAGATAGCGCTCGCAGGTTTTGTAAACCACGCTCTCGTACAATTGATTAACAGATCGGTATGAATTATTGAAATTCACAAAATAATTTCCCGTGCGATGTACAAAATCTCTAACGTCCCATTCTTTCTTATTCAAATGACTTGACACTGTGGTATTATCTTCAATGTCGATAACCACTCCCGAAAACGATACGGGTAATGTGTTGTTGTCATCCTGGGCTTCAACTGGTGTGGTTACGATGAACAAAAGAAAAAACAAAATGCTGTAGTACGTTTTCATTTTAATATGCTTTGATTAACATTGGATTGAAATACAATATTCTAACTTGATTGTGAACAATTTATCTTTCATGAAAGTTGACAATATACAAATTCTGTCAGTTTATGAAGGAGCCTTAACTCCCATCCGGAACAAATACATTTCCCGCTCTGCTGCCCAAATCTATCCTGTTCAGCACCGGCATTCCCATGCATCCGATTTCAAACCGGAAGGCTGCAATGGCACCAGCGCTCGGTAAATTCCTTCCGGTATCGGGAACTGTTCGGATTTTCGAAAAGTCAGCATAAGCTTGGTTTTTAAGTTCCAGTTCAAGTCCATGTTCTACCTGTTCAACATTTGTTATTTCGTGGTAGCTGGTGTGATCTGCAACAGGATAAATCCAATTCATAAATACATACAGATTGCAAACAAAAATCACTACGGCAATTCCATAAAAAAATGCGAAAAAACCGTTCAGGACACGATGATTAATCAGGTATTTATGTTGCAGAAAACCAGCCAAAACAGCTGCTAAACCTCCGGCAATCGAAAGTTGAACCCAATTCACTACGGTGTCAAATCCCCAGACCAGATCTAGGATTAACGATATAAAAATGGTGGCCATCGTAAACCGGTGAAACCAATGAAACCCGTCGGCTGGATATCGTTTCTGAAATTTTTCCGGCACAGGAACCAAACCGCTGTTCATATTGATAGCCCGCTTGAATGAATCAGTAACCCGGTAATCACCGGACGCATTCATGGGATTTTGGTTGAGCAATTTACAGAGATGGTTATACACATCCGGCAGTTCTCTCGAAAACCGCTCCGAAGATTCGAAGAAATGTTCCACACAAACCGCAAAAAATTCATGTCGGTTGGTACCGCCATATTTCCTCAGAAAAGTTCCTCCGTTCTTTCTGGTGTCTTGAAATGCCGGCAATCCAACTGCCAACCATGTGTCAATGTACGTACTGAAACGAAGATCAAAACGATCAGAATTCCGCACATCGAGTTTCAGCGCGTGCGCCATTTCATGCAATCCCAGATTGTAATTATCATCGTCTACCGCATAGCCCTGCAAAAAATCTTTCCACGAAATGGCCAGAAATCCGCTGGTTGACATCGCTCCTTTCAAGCTACTTTTAAGTACAGGGTGATAGAACGGCTCCGGAAAAATCCGGATGGTTTCCAAAAAACGAATCTGATAATCGCGCAATCCGAAAGTGAGCTGGACAGCCGAAGCGCTGATCAGAATCTGCATTTCGCGGGTAACTTTGAGCCCCTTCATGCCGATAAATTCCCGGGTTTCTGAAAAATGAATCAATCGGTTAATGAAGCGCGCCTTTCCATCTGAACTGAGCATCCGGAAATAATTCATATGTGTTGCCAGTAAATTCGATATGGCGAAATATTGTTGT
>CAZJLZ010000093.1:0-8354 GCA_964546775.1 uncultured Cryomorphaceae bacterium
GAGAATGTACAGGTTCGGGCAATGGCCCTGGGCTTTTTGCTTGATCTTGAAAGTGCACGCGAAAGAACAGGCCATTAATTTCAATTCCCTTATCTTTGTACAAAACCCTTGAAGAGCATTCCGGTATGGGAAATTCCACAAAAACGCAGATACAGGAAGTTGCTGTAGAGCAATTGGTTGATGAATATGAAATCGTATTGTACGACGACAATGTCAATACCTTTGATTTTGTAATCGAATCGCTGATTGAAATTTGTGATCACGACGCACTTCAGGCGGAGCAATGCACTATGATTGTACATTACAAAGGAAAATGTGCCGTGAAAAGAGGTAGCTACGAAGAATTAAAGCCACCTTGTACCGCCTTACTCGATAGAGGACTTTCAGCGGAAATTGAATAAAAGTTCGGCAGACACTTTTATTATTCTCGGCAAACTACTAACTTAATACTTACTTATAAAATTACTATGCATCGTCGATTTGCTACCTGGCTCACCTTTGTCTTATTTATAGGCTGTTCTACAGTCCCGATTAGTGGGCGAAAACAGATGAATTTATATCCGGAGAGTACAATGATAGAAATGAGCCTCACCGCTTACAGCGAATTTCTGTCGGAAGCAGAAGTGGTAGGAGATTATGATTCGCAGGCGAAAATGGTGAAAGAAGTGGGCGACAAGATTTCGGCAGCGGTAGAAAAATACATGAAACAGATCAAACAGAGTAAGCGCATTGAAGGCTTTGTATGGGAGTTTCAGTTGGTGAAAGATCCTTCGGTAAATGCGTGGTGCATGCCAGGAGGTAAGGTGGTTTTTTATACCGGCATACTGCCCATTTGCAAAGATGAAACCGGCGTAGCTGTGGTTATGGGACACGAGATTGCACATGCGGTTGCACGACACGGGAACGAACGTATGAGTCAGGGAGTGGTGGTCAATGGAGCCGGACTTACGCTGGAAGTTCTCACCAGCGAAAATCCCGGTCTGGCACGCGACCTTTTGCTTCAAAGTTATGGAATCGGTTCGGCTTTAGGGACACTTGCCTATTCACGGAGTCATGAAAGCGAAGCAGATAGACTGGGTATGGTCTTTATGGCTATGGCCGGATATGACCCAAGTCACGCGGCGGCTTTCTGGGGACGGATGGCCGAGGTAGGAGGAGAAAAACCCCCGGAATGGTTGAGTACACACCCGAGCAATGAACGCCGTATCAAGGATATCGAAGAGTTTCTACCCGAGGCAATGAAGCATTACAAGCAATAGCTTCTGTTGACGGTTATTCTTTAGTGCGTCGGATATACTGTTCCAGATTGTTCACGTATTCACCAAATGCTTCACGACCGGCGACTTTGAGCCTACACCGCGTTTCCGGGTAGTTGTTTTTAAACCGTTTTTCAATGGTGATGTAATCGGCCTCTTCGAGTTTTTTCAACTGCACACTCAGATTTCCTGCCGTAGCTCCGGTTTGCTCCTGTAAGTATTTAAAGTTCAGATAAGTCGCTTCCATCAGTAAAGAAACTACCGCCAATCGCAAAGGAGCGTGAAGTACAGGATTTAGATCTTTAAACATGATTTGTCCTTTCAACTTTCAAAAGGGTATAACCAGGAAATAAATAGCCTAAAAGGATGGCAGCACTGAATATCAGCGGAACGTAAAGAGGAGCAACCAGAAGTCCTGTCAAGCCGGCAATCCAGAAAACAACTCCGCCAAAAATGAGTGGTTGGTGCTTAATAATCCGCCCGGTGAGAAAAGTAGGTAAACCGGTGAGCAACATTACAAGAATGCCTGGATTGGTGTTGGTAAGAATTCCGGTGACAATCATACAGATGAGTGATATGCCATAGGTTAGCCATACATAACCGATTAAGGTTTCTGCATAAGATTCACCACCCGATTGAATCTTCTTACGAGATGCGTAAATACCGGTTCCGATGCCACCTACAATGCTCAATATCGGCCAACCGATCCAGAATAATTCGAATTGTTTTTGCAAAAGGAAAAACTCGGTGAGACCACCCGCGAACATCAGTATTCCCCAAAGTAGAAAATAGAAACTGTTGTGGCGGAAGTTTTGCCGCGTTCTTGCAATCATAGAACGGATGAGCGCAAGGCTTTCCTCGGGATTTTTAAATGTAGCTTTCATAATTAATAGGTTTTGTGTTGGACAAATGTAAAGTAGTTTATAATGTAAACCAAATTTTGCGCAGATTTTTTCACGGGTTTTTTTAGTTCGCTTACTGCGGATCTACATTTCCACCCGACAGGATAATCCCCACAGATTGTCCGGAGAAATGTTGTTTCTGTTGAATCAGTGCAGCCAGAGGAACTGCGGCCGAAGGCTCTACGATTACTTTTAACCGATGGCGGATGATTCGCATAGCATCAATAATTGATTCTTCAGAGACAGCCAAGATATCGGTTGTATTTGCTTTGATATAGGCAAAAGTGAGTGGGCTGAGATGGGTGCGCAATCCATCCGCAATGGTCGTTGCAGTTGGCAGATTATGTTGTATTTCACCCATCCGTAAAGATCGCTGTCCGTCATTCACAGCTTCAGGTTCGGCGCCATAAACTTTGGTGTCCGGTGAAAAGTAGCGTGCGGCCAGGCCGGTTCCGCTCAACAATCCACCACCGCCCAACGGAGCAATAATCACATTAAGGTGCGGGCAATCAACCATCAGTTCCATGGCTGCGGTAGCCTGTCCAGCAATGATAAATTCATGATCGTAGGGCGGAATGAAAACCGCTCCCGTGTGTCCGATGACTTGCTTTAGGCATTCTTCCCTTGCTTGTAAATTGGGTTCGCAGAAGGTTAATTCTGCTCCCAACTCACGCACACCTTTCACTTTTATTACCGGACTGTTTGAAGGCATCACAATGTGTGCCTTAAGGCCAAGAGTATGTGCCGCAAGAGCTACAGCCTGAGCGTGATTTCCTGAGGAATGTGTGGCAACTCCAGTTCCTATGTGTTCAGTAGAAAGTGACAAAATCATATTAAAGGCACCGCGAACTTTAAAAGCAGCAATTTTTTGCAAATTTTCACATTTAAAAAAAACCTTTGCATCACAAATTTCATCAATAGCCGGATTTGATAAAACCGGTGTGTGATTCACATATGACACAATGCGTTGAGCAGCTTGTGCCAGGTGATTTGGTTTGATTGTCATGTGATTAAAATTGATTTTTGCGCAGTTTCGAAAAATCCTGAACGGGTTGAATCTCTACCAATACGTCAAATTTAGAGTTATTATTTTACTATTCTTTCTTCTATAATAATAAATGTTAGTACATTTGTTTCTGAAAAACGTACGAAAAACTTCAACGCATGGAAACTTTTAAATTAAGTGGTACTGAACTGGAGGCAATGAAAGCCTTTTATCAGGAAGAATTGTCAAAAACAATAAACAAACTTCAGCATCTTAAAAGCGTATTGAACCAGCTCGGCGGTTCCAATATTGAAATCAACATTTCGGGAGGTGCTACAGGAAGTACCGAAAGTGCCTCGGATTCAAGCTATTCTAGTTTGAAAAGCGTAGAGGAATCTCCTAAATCCGGTAAAAAGCGCGGACCGAAGTCAATCTGGGGTTCTTTTATTCTGAAGAGATTGCAACAACTCGACCGTCCATTGACTTACAATGAATTGGTGGATGAAGCCATGGTTTTCTTTAAACTTAATGAAAGCAAACGTCAGACAGTAATCAACGCTATCAACAACAGTGCCTTCAGGTTGCGCAAGAATAGCAATCGAGTGGATACATTTTCGTCCGGAGGTAGAGAAAAATTTGTAGCGCTGAAGAGTTGGTTCGAAGAACCCGGCAAGATCAAGAAAGAATACGAAAAGAAAATTGTAAAGCCACCTAAAAAGGCTCGTAAATCATCCGGAGCTTCAAAAGTCAAATCCGTTAAAACTGGAGCTGTAGGTCGCCCACGAAAGACCAATAATTAATGGTTCGGGTTAGAAACAGAACCGAATAGTCTATTCAGAGCCCGAATCTTTTACTTTTTGTTTTTGAGTTAAATGTCTTTTGCTGATTCTGTATTGTCGTTTTACAGCGATCTAGTGCCCCCTGAGTTGCCAAAGGAAATAGAGGCATTATTGCCTTTCAGAGATCCGGACGTATGGAATTATATGCAAAAGTTTTATTACCGTTTTTACAACGATGATTATCCGCGTATTCTCCTTTTCGGCATCAATCCCGGTAGATTGGGAGCAGGCAAAACGGGCATCGGATTTACCGATCCGATTCGGCTGTTCGAGGCTTGTGGAATTGCGCATAATTTAGAAATGAAGTCCGAACCATCGTCGGTTTTTATGTACGAAATGATAAGGCAATTCGGCGGTCCGGAGAGATTTTTCCGCTATTTTCACTTTACTTCGGTTAGCCCTATTGGATTTATTCGGAAAGGAATCAATTACAATTATTATGATTCACAGGAACTATTGAAGGCTTCCCATTCAATGATTCGCGACAGCATAACGAAGCAGGCTAAAGAATTGGCAAATTCTGACATTGCTTTTTCAATAGGAAAAGGTAAGAATGTTAAGAATCTCGCCGCGCTGAACAAAGAGCATCGATGGTTCAAAACACTGAACACCTTGCCCCACCCGAGGTGGGTAGTGCAGTACCAGCATAAAAATATTCAGAATTATATCGACTTGTATCTACAGGAATTGAAATCAGTGATACCTGAAAAGGAATAGTGGAGCGATTACGTTTTTTAAAACCACAGCAGTTCAAAACTTCAGACTAATTAACATTTCAAATGACGGAGGAGGTTGGTCAACTTTGTTAATTTCGCATAACTGCATACGCAATACGTTGATCTGTTCTTATGAAAATTTCAATTGACCACCTGAGCAAGTCTTATGGTGACCAAATAGCTGTTGATGATTTATCGTTTTCTGTAGACACGGGCGAGATTCTCGGTTTTCTCGGTCCCAACGGAGCTGGTAAAACGACTACCATGAAGATGATCACGAATTATCTGGTGATGGATTCGGGTGAAATCAGGATTGGTGATTTGTCCGTTCAACAAAATGGCGCTGAGAGTAGAAAACACATTGGGTATTTACCCGAGAATAATCCGTTGTATCTGGATATGCCGGTTATCGATTATCTAACGTTTTGCGGCCAGTTGCAAGGGATGAACAGGGAGCAGATCAACTTACGAACCCGCGAAATGGTTTCGGTTTGTGGCATAAATAAAGAGAAACACAAGAAAATTGGTGAACTCTCGAAGGGTTACCGGCAACGGGTAGGATTGGCTCAGGCCATGATACACGACCCCGCTATTTTAATTCTCGATGAACCAACCACAGGGCTGGATCCCAACCAGATTGTTGAAATCAGGAACCTCATCCGGGAAGTAGGTCAGGAGAAAACAGTAATTCTTAGTACGCATATTCTACCGGAAGTGGAAGCCACCTGCGATCGTATTCTCATTATTAACAGAGGTAAAATCGTTGCAGATGGAACTGCTGAATCGCTTAAACGTCAGGCCAGCGGTAAAATTCTGCACCGGGTCAGGATTGATGGGCCCGGATTGGAAAAACTAACGGATCTGCTCCTTGAAAAAGAAGGAATGGAAATCATAACTTCGGAGCCATCAGTAGGCAGATACGATATTCAAAGTATACCAGTTGTTGATTTTCCGCGGGAGTTATTCCTGATCTGCGAGGCCAATCAATGGATTATCCGGGAACTTACTCCTACCGAAACCAGTCTCGAAGATATTTTCCGGGGCTTAACAATTTAGCCGATGAACACCACCTGGACCATAGCAAAAAGAGAGCTCAAGGCCTATTTCGATTCGTTAATCGCATACATAACCCTGGCACTGTTTCTGGGATTCTCTGGCTTTTTTACCTGGCTCTACGGAAACGATATTTTTATGATGGGGCAGGCGAGTCTCAGCGTTTTTTTCGCAATAGCATACTGGACCCTGTTCTTTTTCACGCCCGCACTCACCATGCGTCTTATAGCGGAAGAAAGAAAAACCGGTACACTGGAACTGGTATTGACAAAAGCGGTTAGCAACTGGCAACTGGTGTTGGGCAAATACCTGGCTGCACTGATGTTGATTGCTGTGGCCTTACTGTGCACATTGTCCTATGTAGTTACTGTTTCGTTCATAGGGAATGTTGATGTCGGAGAAATACTCGGTGGATATTCCGGACTCATCCTGATGAGTGCATCGTATATCGGGATCGGCATTTATGCGAGCAGTTTAACGAGTAATCAGGTAGTGGCTTTTCTGGTGGCGCTGTTGGTCGGCCTTTTCTTTCATATTGTTTTTGCGGTACTGGCTCAGAACATCAGCGGTACGGCAGGAAATATATTTTACTATCTGAATATGGCCACGCATTACGAGAGCATCTCCCGGGGTGTAATCGATACACGTGACATCATCTATTTTATTTCAATAGCAGTTGCCGGGCTGGTGTTGGCAGAAAAAGAACTGGAGAAACTTAAAATATCGGGTTGATTATGAAAAGCGGCAAAACACCTGTTGTCTCTGCATTGCTGATTCTGGCCATCCTGGTAGTAGTAAATCTCCTCTCGGCCCGTTTTTCAGTCCGGATAGATTTTACTGAAGAACAGCAATATACCCTCAGTAATGCCACAGAACATTTGCTCGATAATCTCGAGAATCCAGTAACGGTAAAGGCGTACTTCTCCGAAGATTTACCCCCCGATTTTCTGAGGTCACGACAACAATTTAAAGATCTGTTGATTGAATATTCCGCCCGTTCCAACGGAAAGTTGGTGTATGAATTCATCAACCCAAATGACGACGAATCAATTGAAAAGGAAATCGTGGGGTATGGTATTCAACCGGTCATGATTGAGATCCGTGAGAAAGATCAGAAAAAGCAACAAAAAGTGTATTTATCGGCCATAGTTGAGATGAATGAAGAACGGGATGCCATTCCATTCATCCAGCCCGGCGGATCAATGGAATACGATCTATCGTCTGCGATAAAGAAGCTTTCAGTAGTTGAAAAACCGACCATTGGATACATTCAGGGAAATGGAGAACCACCCCTCACCGAATTGATTCAGACGGTAGCAGAACTCGAAGTAATGTATAACCTTGAACCTTATTACATGGCAGGAGGTAGCGTACCGGGACCCGATCGATTTGTTGGGATGATATGGCTGCGACCCACAGACAGTATTCCTCCGGCGCATCTTCAATTTATGGATGAATACCTGGCAAAAGGTGGTCGCATGTTGGTGGCATACAATCCCGTAGAAGGTGATTTGGTGAATATGATTGCAACTCCAAAGTACACCGGATTAACAAGTTGGTTAGCGCCGAAGGGAATTGAAATTAAAAAGAATCTTGTCCTCGATAATCGTTGTGGTTCAGTAGCTGTACAGCAAAACCAAGGTATGTTTGCAATGATGAACAACATATCATTTCCCTATTTGCCACTATTGATAGGACAGGAAAACAATGACATTACTGGCGGTCTTGAGGCGGTTATGCTTGAATTTCCGTCTGAAATGAATTTCACAGGCGATACAACTATCCGGTATAATTCAATCCTGGTTACTTCGGGGCAATCTGGTATTCAACCTGCCCCTCAGGCATTGGATGTACAGAAGAAATGGTCGGAAGTAGATTTTCAGCAATCGAATATCACGGTAGGAGCTACTCTGTCCGGAAATATTTTCGGTGACACTTTTTCGAGGATGGTAGTCATTACCGATGGGGATTTTGTTGTAAACGGACCCCGCGAGCAGGCCAGACAATTACAGCCGGACAATGTGCATCTTTTCGTAAACAGTGTAGACTGGCTTGTGGATGATACCGGCTTGATAGAGCTGCGAACGCGAGGAGTCGTTGCCCGTCCGTTGGATCCAATAGAAGATCAGACGAAAATTTTGCTGAAATACGCCAATTTCCTCGTGCCGATCTTGTTTGTAATGATCTATGGAATGATACGCGGTAATCAACGCCGGTCGCTTCGGCGCAAAAGGATGGAAGAAGAGTATACTTCCGGAAATTAATGATGAAAAGAAATCACTTTATATTGATTGCTGTTTTGATTGCGCTGGTTGCTGTCTGGTACTATACCCGTGATGTAGAAGATAACCGGGAAAAAACTTTTGCTGTTGGTTTTCCTGAAATCGATCTCGATGCTGTTCATACTCTGAAAATATATGCGCAGGAAGAGAACGGAAACGAAGTAATTCTGTACAAGCAGGACGATGAATGGAGAGTGCTCAAGAATATGAGCGACGCTCCGGTACATGATGGTAGAATGGATGTGCTATTCATGGAGTTGATGAACCTAAAACCTACACGACTGGCGGGAGTTTCTGAAAGCGATTGGGATCAATTGGGTG
>CAZJLZ010000094.1:0-4465 GCA_964546775.1 uncultured Cryomorphaceae bacterium
CACCGGAACTACGCCCTTCACCCATTCCTGGCGTGCCAATACCTCACCAATGTGGCGGGCGTGTGCGTGATCCTGAGCCAAACGTTCTACGTTGTGATCGATGGCGTAAATTCCAGCGGCTGCCAGATAACCTGCCTGACGCATTCCTCCACCAAATACTTTTCGAACCCGACGCGCCTTTTTGATGAATTCCTTGTTGCCGATTAAAACAGACCCGACCGGTGCTCCGAGTCCCTTAGAAAGGCAAATGGAAATCGAATCGAATAAGCCTCCATAGGTCTTTTTGTTGACCCCTGATTCTGTGAGGGCATTGAAAACGCGGGCGCCGTCGTTGTGAAACATTAAACCCCGACTGCGACACAAGTTGGAGATTTTCTGAAGTTCGTCAAATGAATAGACCGCGCCACCTCCGCGGTTGGAAGTATCCTCAACCGAAACCAATCTGGAAACCGGCATGTGAATGTCATCGGCGTTAATGGCATCGGCTACCTGATCAGCCGAGAATCTACCGCGATCACCGGAAAGCAACCGAACAGAAGCTCCGGAGTTTTTGGCGATTCCGCCACCTTCATAAATATAAATGTGCGCCAGTTCGCTACAAATCACTTCATCACCAGGCCGTGTATGCACGTTGATGGCTATCTGATTGGTCATGGTTCCCGATGGACAAAACAGTCCGGCTTCGTGTCCGAACATTTCGGAAATTTTCTTCTCGAGCGAGATAATTGTCGGGTCTTCTCCAAAAACATCGTCACCCACCTCAGCATTTTGCATTGCGGCCAACATTTCCGCTGTTGGTTTGGTAACGGTATCGCTGCGTAGGTCTATGATCATTTCTTTCGGATTACCATGATGCCATCACGCACCGGAAACAGGACGTTCTGCACGCGTTCGTCATTTTGAATTGTTTGATTGAATTCCACAATGGTTGCTGTATCCGGATCGCTCGTAATTTCTTCGGAATCCAATACTTTACCGCTCCATAGAACATTGTCCACCAGGATAAATGCACCCGAAGGAAGGCGGTTAATAATCATGTTGTAATAATTGAGATAGTTGTTTTTGTCCGCGTCGATAAAAACAAGGTCAAAATCGCCTTCAAGCTGAGGAATAATTTCCAAAGCATCACCGAAATGCAGGTGAATGCTATCTGTTAAACCGGCTTTTGCAATGTGTTCGCTAATGATATCTTCGAGCTCTTCGTTGATGTCGATGGTGTGTATTTCACCGCCTGGAGCAAGTCCCTCGGCAAAACACAGGGCCGAATAACCGGTGTAGGTCCCAATTTCAAGCACTCGTTTCGGCCGGATCATATGGCTGATCATACTCAGCACCCGCCCTTGCAAATGGCCTGAAAGCATGCGCGGTTGCAAAACTTTAAGGTGCGTTTTTCGGTTGAGCTCGTTCAGGTAAGGCGGTTCGCTTTCAGTATGAGCAACAATGTACTGTTCAATGTCTTCGGGTAGAAATTCCATCGGTTACGAATAAGTCAATGAACTTAACAATTTCTCGTCGAAAATTTCATTCGCAATTTCGAGAAGATCGCTCGCGGTAATGGATTCCACCTGGCGAAAAACTTCTTCAGTAGTATCGACGGTATCGTACAGCAACGCGCTTTTTCCGAGGGCCAGCATCAATGTAGCACCGCTTTCCTGTGCGAGCGCAATGTGTCCGATGAGTTGTTGTTTGGCCTGATGAAGCTGGGCAGTACCTAGTTTGTTCTCCCTCAGTTTTCGCAGTTCGCTATTTAGCAAACGCTTGCTTCGATTAAACATGGCTGTATCGGTTCCGAGGTAAATACTGAACAACCCTGTATCTGTGTATGGTTGATAGTTCGATTCGATATTGTAAGCGATACCGTGTTTTTCGCGAATGTTGAGGTTGAGCCTGCTGTTCATTCCCGGCCCGCCGAGGTAATTGTTCAGCAATACGAGTCCGCGTTTTTTATCGTGATCGAATGGGTAAGCCGGAGCGCCCAGCATATAATGCACCTGGTGTGTATTGCGTTTGATTTCCCGGTGTGCCGGTTGATAGTCGAGAAAGGGTTGCCGGTCAAATGCTTCACCGTTATTGGAAATCGGAGCAAAATATTTTTCAGCGTACTGCTTCACTTTTTTGAAGGAGATATTGCCCACCGATGCGAGCACCATCTGGTCGGTGCGGTATCGGTTCTTTACGAAATCGAGTATGTGTTGCTGGCGAAAACTCCGAACCGACTCAACGGTTCCGAGAATGTTGCGTCCGACGGGGTGATCTCCGAAAATCTGTTCCTCGAAATCATCGAAAATCTGCTCACCGGGGCTGTCCAGATAGGAATGTATCTCATCGATGATCACGTCCTTTTCTTTCGCAATTTCCTTTTCAGGGTACGTGGAATGAAACGCAATGTCGGCGATGAGTTCTATAGCCCGCTCAAAATGACGACTAACAAACGAAGCGTAAATGGCGGTTTCTTCTTTGCTGGTATAGGCGTTCAGTTCTCCTCCTACCACATCGAGCCGGCTAAGGACGTGAAAAGCCTTTCGTTTGGTAGTGCCTTTGAACAATGAGTGTTCAATAAAGTGTGCCAGTCCCTGTTCATCTTCTTTTTCATCGCGCGACCCCGCATTGATCAACAGTCCGCAGTGCGAAACCTCAACCCCGGGCCGATGTTGGTGAATCAATTGAAGTCCGTTGGGAAAGGTAAACTGCTCAAATTCCATGATAAAAATTAAAAGAAGTGCAAAGGTAATGGCCCTGGAAGGATATCGGTATGGCCGGTAGCTAAAAATTATGGTGAAAGGCTACTTCTGGCTATTCTCATAAAGTCATAACCATACGAGAATATAATCCTGTAAAATCATAACTATACGGGAGTAGGATTTATACCCCTTGTTGAAATCAGCATCTAAAAATACTGCCCTGCCCCCAACACAAATCCCGCTTTGCCGTCGGTAAGGCTAATTCCATAATCCACCCGAACAATAAAATCAAATCCTTTCTTGAAGGAAACCCTGCCTCCCATACCGGCAAAAAGGCGGGTATTGTCAGGCCCAAACATTTCTCTAAAATTTCCTCCCGGAGGACGAATTACCGAATAGTCGCAAAACGCTACGGCTTGAATCGCCAGCCAGTTTCGGTCGTACACTGTTTGTCGCAGCTCCAGATTATCAGTGATTTCAGCAGTGCCACGGAAGGGTTTATTCCCGATTCCACGGACATTAATAAAACTGTCCTGTATGAACTGCGCAAAAACAGAGGGATGGTTTTCTGCCAGACCAACCCGTAAACGATTTCCAATATTTCCTGTCTTCCAGGGACAAAAGAACATTTTCAGATCATTCCGGAAATACGGATACCAGCGGTTTCCATCAGGAACTAAAGAGGCTTTCAGGATAATCTCATTGGCCCAACCGGAAAAATATTGTTCCCGGATATTCAGATTGTGGCGATTGTGATGTCGAAGTACCAGATTGTGCTTTCGCTGCACCTCGTTTAATGCGGCTGCAGAGCCATCGGGTGTTTCATCGCGATTGTGAAAATTGCTGATCTCCAACTCATAACCCGCGAACAATAAATTATTTGGTTTCAACGCATACGAGAGCAGCAGATTGAACATCTGACGGTCTTCGTTGTATCGAATCGCTTCTTCGGGGAACTGAATCGGTTCAATGGTTCTGCCAAAAAACCAATTGCTTTCCATTCCCCAGTTTTTGCGAAACCAATAGGGCGCTTTGAAATATCCTTCTACTGCAAAACGATCATAATAACGTAATACCAGTCCGTGCCGGATACCGCGCCCGAGAAAGTGATTGTCGTGCCAGCCGCCCTGAACCCAAAAATTATCGTCGATCACACCCCAGCTCGCTGTAGGAAAAACAGACCATTTCTCCTTCACCTTGATGATTGCTTTCACACCATTCAGCGTATCATTCATGGTTAACTCTGCGGTAGCATACAGATTTGTATTGAGCATATTTTTCACACTCTGGTTGAGTGCAGCAGTATCTAACGGCATACCGGTTTGGGCAATTACGAAATTCTGAAGATAGACTTCGCGCGTTCTTTTGAGCCCCTGGTATTCGATGCTGTATAAGGTATCCTGAGCTATGGCGCCAGCAGCGGAAAAACAAAAAAGCAAGAAAAGAAGAGTGCGGCTCAGCATCTGATTTTTTAGAAAAGTGAAGATAATCTTTCAGATGCCAATTGTCGTTCCGATTCTCAACACAGGCAAAATCGGCTTACCATATTCATAAGTTGCAACCATATCAATCCGCAGTACTTTCAAAATATTCTCTATCCCGATAAACACTTCCGTGTGGTCGTTGTTTGGTTCGCTGTAAAGAAAATTCGCTCCCGCCAGCAATTGCAATCGCAACTTACGTATCAACGGCAGCTTATTAAAAATGAACCCATGGAAATGATGTTGAGCATGCATTCGAACATAGGATGCGCGGGTGCTATTGCCATAATAATCCATGTTCTG